>WAOY01000105.1 GCA_015520985.1 DHVE2 group archaeon | reverse complement strand
TAGACAACGAATTCGTAAATAATTACCTTGGAGTGAAATCGGTGACCAACGACGTGGCGTACAGTTATGTGGGTGGAGTGAGTGGCACCTTCACGGCGAATCTTGGTACGCTGAAGTTCGACTACCCGTACCACAACTACGCAGACGAGATCACCCTGGAGTCAGGTGCGGTGGGAGTGTTCAAATACTCTTCGCACTACACTGGAAGCGCATACGACCACGGCAACTACAAGGTTGTGTTCACCGCCTTCTCCTTCGAAGCGGTGGAGAAGTACAACGCGGACAACGGTGCCGCGATGCTCCAGGCTATTATCGATTGGCTACTGAGCTAGTTCTGGGACGAAAATATTATATCCTCTTTTTTTCTAATCCAACTGATGGAATCCGTGAAGGATCTGCTGGTTGAGATCAAGGAGAAATCCGAACTGATCGTTGATCTTGCCTATTCTGCCCTGATTTTCGACAGCGAGGATATGGCCAAGGAAGTTGAGAGTCTCGAAAGGGAGATGGACGATCTGGTTTACAAGATACGGATAAAGACGATGCTGGCGGCGAACAATATTGAGGAGGCCGAACAACTCTCTGGAATTCTGCAGGTCGCCGACGCAGCTAAGAACATCGCCAACGCAGCTACAGACATAGTTTATCTTCTTGATGTGGACATAACTATGCGCCCGTTCCTGCCGAGTATTTTCAGCAAGGCTGATGAGAAACTTCACGTGGTCATGGTTAGTGACAGGTCCAGCATAGTGAACCGGACGATAGGGGATTTGAATATCGAAGCCGAAACAGGGGTGCGTGTAATTGCTATAAAGAGGGGCAAGCGCTGGATATATGATCCGGATGGGGATGTTCGTATAAAGGCCGGGGACGTTTTGATAATTCGAGGTACCGAAGATGGTTATCAATTTATGGAGAGAGTTGCCAGAGGTGAGGAGAGTTGGGACTAGGGGAGATGCTCATTGAAATGAAGAACATATCCGAGCTTATGATAGACCTTGCCTACTCCGCACTGATATACAACAATCGAGAAATAGCGGAGGAGGTAAAGTATCTTGAGGAGAAGGTGGATGAAACGTATTACCGCATACAGGAAGCGGCCATAAAGCAGGCTATAGAGGATGGTGAACCGTCAAAGGCTCTGATTGTCATACGCCTCGCGACCAGCATAGAGGCCATATCCGATTCCGCTGTGCAGATTGCAGATGTTGTCCTGAGAGATATAGAGCCCCATCCCATAATAAAGGAGAGCATTAGGGAGAGCGATATCACAATAACCCTCGGGAAGGTCAGCGAGAACAGCATACTTGCAAACAAGACCCTGGGTGAACTTAATCTCGCGAGTGAAACTGGCATGTGGGTTATCGCCATAAAGAGGGGCGGTAAGTGGATCTTCGGACCAACGGAGAACACGAAAATACTTCCGAATGACATACTTATCGCTAAGGGCCCAATAGAAGGAGTTAAGCATTTCAAGAATCTGTGCCGGGGTAAGGACAGAAAATTATAGCGCAAAATTATTAAACTTCGGTGGTATTGAGTAGCATATGGTACGGCGACGCATATTTACCCTGGTGGTGGCGTTTGTACTGTTTATATCGTTAATGCTTGTTCTATTCGTGCATTCTCATCCACCTGTTGCTTCGGAGTCGGTACCATCTACAAGGGGATTCACCACCGTGCAGGTTAGCCAGGATTCACCAGAAGCAAACGAAATTTTCCTATCACGCAGTGAAAGCGGGATATTCTACATGGGGTGGAACGACTATCGCGACGTATCCTGGTCCAACGGGTACGTTCACCTTGGATTTTCCTATTCTCTAGACGGAGGAGCCACTTGGAGTGCCAATCAAGTTTTGGGGAACACCACTGATGGTGATTTTCACGACGCTGCAGGGGATCCTGTAGTGGTGCCAGGGGATGGCGATAACGTTTACTATTTCCTGATGGAGTTCAACTCATCTGAGAGCGATCTAAAGCACAGCCAGCTTGTTGTGAAAATGAGTACGGATCACGGTGATACTTGGTCTGATGAAGCTTTAATATGGCCCTACGATGTTGACAAACCATGGGCAACCTACTGGAACGGTAATCTGTATGTGGCGTGGGATAATGTATCCACGTACATGACAGAGTTCAGCAGAACCACAGACGGCACGATACACAGCTGGACACCCAAGGTGGAGATACCTGGATACAACCTCTATCCCGGGATAGCCGTTAATGAAACCGGAGCGATATTCATCGCCACAGTGCATTACTCAGGCTCATGGGATGAGATGGCCGTCTCCATATCCACCGATGGAGGTATAAGTTTTACCCAGTACGTAGTTGGTAGTGTGGGATCAAATTCATGGGAAAGTGATCCCAGGTCTGGGCCGATTCCCCAGATAGCGGTTAATGGGTCCAACGTGTACGTGGTGTGGGTTAGTAATGATACCTATTCGCAGGTTTACCTCGCCGAGAGTCACGACGGTGGAGCGACGTGGAACACTAGGGAGGTTGGTGATCTAACCGGGTCCTCTTACAGGTATATGTATCCCTCCGTCTCCATCTCCCCCAACGGAGTTGTGCATCTTATGTACTACCGTATGGTCAATTCCAACAAGCAGATAAGCGTGATTTACCGGAATTACACCTACGAGACGGGCACATTCTCCCCTGAGATCGTGGTGGATTCCTGGACAAACACACATTCTTTTATTGGTGATTACGCCACCATCGTTGCGGACAGGTTTGGCAACGTCTCTCTTGGATACACCGCCGAAAATCCCGGAGACAACGCCATGTTTGCTACCATGCCCCTTCCCCTAAGGATAGTGGACGTGACGAATTCCAGTGAGAATTCCACAGTGAATTCGGGCGATATGCTGAACGTAAGTGCGCACGTAACATCATACACGGAGGTGCGGCACGTCCTCCTCTTCTACCGATTCGAAAACGAGAGCACATACAACGTTACAACCATGTATCTTCGATCCGGAAACACGTTTGACGGGTGGTGGAACGCCAGCATTGATACGGGTAATCACTCTGGGAAGCTATACTATTACATATCAGCGGACGACGGACTCCAGAAGAGCGACAGGAGCGAAGAGTATACCGTGGTGATTAACCTACCGATACCTGAGCTATGGGTCCCGGTGGTGATCGCAATTCCAGCCATACTGGCAGTATTCAGGAGGAAAAGGTAAGTTTTTATACCTCTCTCCCATATTCCACTGATGTTCAAAGGCAAAGATATTGTGGCAATTAGCGACCTGACCAGGGAAGAGATGGAACGGGTTTTTGAAGTGGCACGGGAGATGATCCCCATTGCGAAGGGCGAGAAGAAGAGCGAACTTCTCCGCGGTTACATCCTTGCGAACCTGTTCTTCGAACCTTCAACAAGGACACGCATGTCCTTCGAAGCCGCAATGTACCGCCTTGGTGGCAAGGTTCTTGGGTTTACCAATCCATCGTCAACATCCCTCAGCAAAGGCGAGACCCTTGCAGATACGATACGCATGGTCGACGCGTACAGCGATGTTATCGTGATTCGCCACCCTCTCGAGGGCTCCGCTCGGCTGGCCGCGGAGTTCGCGGAGAACCCAGTTATAAACGCAGGCGACGGTGCCGGACAGCATCCCACGCAGACCCTTCTGGATATATTTACCATCGTTCAGGAGTTCGGGCACGTTGAAGGTCTGAAAATAACCCTGGTGGGTGATCTGAGGTACGGCAGGACGGTGCATTCCCTCGCCATAGCACTGAGCTACCTCGGTGCGGAGATTCACCTCGTATCCCCGAGAACTTTGAAGATGCCGAAGCACATTATACGGGAGATGAAGACCGAGCCTGAGGTGCACGAGAGGATAGAGGATGTTATACGGGACTCGGACGTTTTCTACGTAACGCGTATCCAGAAGGAGAGGTTCCCCGACCCCACGGAGTACATGAAGGTCGCTGGTTCCTACGTCATATCTGGGGATATGGTGAAGAAAATGAAGGAGAGTGCGATAATAATGCACCCTCTGCCGAGGGTGGATGAAATCACACCAGATGTGGACCGCACGAAGCATGCCAGGTATTTCCAGCAGGCATTCTATGGAGTTCCAATAAGAATGGCACTCCTCGCCCTGGTGCTGGGGGTGGTCTGAATGGAGGAGCAGGTCCTGAAGGTTCAGAAGATAAAAAATGGGATAGTGATAGATCACATCCCCTGTGGTATGGCCCTCAAAGTTCTCAAAATTCTGGGTATACAAGGCGATATAGGCTCTACGGTTACCCTCGCCATGCACGTTAAGAGCAGGCATGGCTGGAAGGACATAGTGAAGATAGAGGACAGACACCTTGACGAGAGGGAGATCGACAAGATCGCCCTTATCGCCCCCAGGGCGACGGTGAACGTTATAGAGGATTACAGGGTTGTAAAGAAGCACCGCGTGGAGGTTCCGGAGGTGGTGCGGGGTATAGTCCGGTGCATGAACCCCAGGTGCATAACTAACCAGAGGGAGCCGATAGAGCCCGAGTTTTACACCGTGTCAAAGGAGCCGATAATAATAAAGTGCAAGTACTGCGGCAGGGAGATGGGCCCGGAGGACATCGTGGAGAACATAATTTAGAGGTACACCCTTATCTCCACCTCATCTCCGTCCCTGAGGCCGAATTTCTCCCTGAGGCTCACATCCGCTATTATCTCGATCACATCGCGGTAGTGGGACATCTCGGGGATTATGAGGGCCCCGGGATACCCGTTCACCGTTGCGTGGAATGCCTTCACCCTGCCGAAGGTCTTTCCCCCCTCGGTGAATCCTCTGAGCATTACACAGTCTCCCTCACGCAACTCCGCCACCTTTTTCCTGTATGTCGGATATACCTTCACGTTAAGGGTTCCTGGATATGGGTCGAAGAACAGCTTCTCCCTGATCTGACGCCGGTAGCCCTCCCTCATCACGTAGTACCTCCCCTCACCCAGACCGCTCATCACGGTACCCTTGAGGGTTATCACCTCTGGCGTTCCAAATATCAGGATGTGCTCAAACCAGGCACGGCGAAGAATGAATTCCCCCTCCTGTGTTATCTTCACCTTCAGGTTCTTTCCGAACCGCTCCTTCCGTATGAGTCCCATCTCAGCCAGCTCTGTTAGCCACCTGGATGCACTCTGCTGACTTATGCCCAGCTTTCTGCCTATGTCCGTAGTGGATACGACCACGTAACCCTGTATGGCACCCCTCATCGCCAGTTCCCGCAGAAGCCTTTGAGCGTAGGCGTCATTCATACTCTATCACCAGGTGATTGTTGCTCAGCGATATTACCTTTATTCCCTCATTCACCAGCCGTGATATCAACTTCCTGTCGTTGGTGACCACGTACGCATTCAGTTTTTTCCCCGCTTCAATTACGCCCTCATCTCCGAGGTTCTCCACCTCGAAAACCCTGTACTTGGAAGCCAGACGCAATGCGGCGCGGCCCTCCCACCTCCTCTTCGCTATCCTCTCCACCTCGCCGAGAACAGAACTGGGAACGTACACCTCCGCGTTCCCCACGAGCCTCTGAATTTCGGCGTCTAGATTTATCCCGTACTGGAAGGGCATCAGCAGGGCGTTTGCGTCGAGCACGACGCGCATTTAACTCACTACTTCTCCGAAGGCGACGTTCTTCTTTATCTTGGTTATCTTCACCTTGACCCTCTGGCCCTTCCTGGCGCCTGGGACGTATATGGTGTAGTCTCCGTACTTCGCTATTCCATCTCCGTCCCTGCTGAGGTCAGTTATCTCGACGTCGTACACCTTACCCTCCTTGAGGGTAGCCGTTGCGAGGCGCACATCTATCTTGGCCTGCACGGGCCTTATTGCACCGCATGCCTTGCAGACGAGGATTTCCACGCGGCCTTCCTTCCTGAGCTCTGTATCAGGCGAGCCGCACTCGGAGCAGAGAACGTAGGTGCGCACGTAGCTTTCCACTCTCCTCTGCACCATGGACGGTGATATTCTACCCTTAAGAACGAGGCGCTCGCCCTGAATCGTGCCTGCGGTACCCAGTTCGCGCATCATGTACTTGTACATGTGCATGGGGTCGCGGTTGACCCTCTTCGCTATGTTGAGGAAATTGCGAATTATCGTGTTCTTACCCTCGTGAAGCACCTCAGCCTGCGGGATCTCGAACCTCTCGTGATGCTTCACAGTTTCAGGCAGGGACTCGCGCACGCGCTTGAGCAGGAATTCGTAATCGTACAGCTCGGTCATTTCAAACACCTAGCCGATGATTGTGTGAACCTTTAAAAAACTTTTTATTCCCGCCATCCATATTCAGTCCCAGAACTGACGATTCTTCGCATATTTGAGTTCCTCCTTCAGTATCCTCTTCACCACCTCAAACTCGTCCTCGTAGGGTATACCCAGTATCCTCGTCGCCGCAGCCAGCCCTATTCCACGTCCGGCGAGCACCATTGCGCCGATCCGCCTGTGCCTCCGCAGCAGATGTGAGATGCCCATGAGCCTCTCAAGGTCCTGTCTTCTGATCTCCTTTATCTTTCCTCGCCTTATCTTATCCACCAGTTCCTCCTCGTAGGGTTTCACGAGGGCAACGCGAACGCTCCCGCAGAATGGGCAAATCGCTTTGTTGAAGTCCTTCACCCTGATGTGCATGCTCCTCCCGCAGGAGAGACAAACGAGGAGCATCTCCTCGTTAAGAAGACGGCGATGCACCGCTTCGAGCACTGGGCGGGTCGCAACTATGGGCGAGGCCATGTCACCCTTCGCCTCCAGCAGTGCCCTTGCCTCCCTGCTGAGTTTTCTCCTCTTTATCTTCATCCTCCCCTCCCTTACGTCCCGGAGGATTTTTTCGGCGACATCCACGTCCATGTAGTCGTGCATCAGCTTGTTCAGGACCTCCTCGTATAGAACGGTGTTCCTGTACGAATCTGCTATCTTCTCTATCCTGGCATTCGTGAGACTTGCATCCTTCCTTATGACCCCCATCTTCCTGGCCACGTGGAGAAACGTGTACTTGAATACGCGGGAATTGCGGGCGATGATCCTGATTATTCCCCTTACGTTGCTCAATCTCTGCAGCATCTCTTCCACGTCCCCGGCCCTCACGTGGGGGTTGAAGAGGGCTATGCTGTAAGGACTCACGCTGAACTCCACGCTCTCCCCTATCTTCTGGGAGAGAATGGAGGAAATTATCAGTCCGAGGGTGTAGTTTGCCCTGGTGCCTCCACGTATGCCCACGAACACTATGCCTGAGCCTTCCTCTACGACTACTTCGTCGTTGCCCCACATGCTGAAATCCTTCAGCTTTTCCCTCGCAGCCTCGTTCATTGCTTCCACCATGGGTTCAGCGGTGGCGACTTCGTATGGAACCGGTATCTCCTCGCCTATCCAGCTGGGGGGCATGGCGATGTCCATGATGTACTCCACCACGACCCTGTCCTCCTCTATGCTGAGCACCCTCCATGTCTTGCCGCCCATAACGAAGGTCTCTCCCGGGTTGATGGTGGAGACGAACCTCTCATCAAGCATCCCTATGAACCTTCCCGCGGTGTTGACCACGCGGTACGATTTTTCGTCAGGAATCATAGAAATATTGTCGTAGAAGAATCGCATTCCCGGGCGACTCTTACCGAATTCCACCCCATCGTACCATACCTTGCCCGCCTCCCTGGCGAACTCCAGCACGGCCTCGAACTCCTCCCAGGTGAGGTTGCGGAAGGGATATGCTCCACGAACGGTCTCGTATGCCTCCCTGGAGTTCACCCTTCCGCATGAGTTGGCCATCGCCACGACCTGGTTGAAGAGCACTATGAGGGGTTTTTCCCTGATCCTGACCTTCTCCACGAATCCCCTCTTGACCAGTCCAGCTATCGCGGCGGACTCCCAGATTTCAACGGGGTTGTCCGCGTATATTATCCCCTGGGAAATCCCCTCTACGCTGTGCCCCGACCTACCTATCCTCTGCACCATCTTTGTCACTTGCCTGGGGGAATTGTACTGCAGGACGAGGTCAACGATGCCCACATCGATGCCCAGTTCGAGGGATGAGGTGCATACCAGCATTTTTATCTTTCCTTCCTTGAATTCGTTCTCAACGCGAACCCTGTGCTCCTTGCTCAGCGAGCCGTGGTGCACCTCTATCGGGGGATTTTTGAGCCAGAGGTTGTACCTCATACCTATGTCCTCGGCGGTGCACCTGGTGTTCACGAAGAGGAGCGTTGCCCTGTGCTTTTTTGCCTCCTCCCACATTTCCACGAGGGATGATGCGTAATCCGGGTCGCAGCCCATCACCGCGGCGATTTCCTCCCTCCTCTCCCGGGGAGAGCGCACCTCTATGTGCATCCTCTTCTCCTGCTTCACCCGCACTATCTCCACGTTGCCCCTGGGATCTAAGAATCTGGCAACCTCCTCGGGGTTTCCTACGGTTGCTGATAGCCCTATTACCTGGAACTCCGTTATTCTCCTGAGCCTTTGCAGTCCAACTGCTAGCTGCGCACCTCTTTCGTCTCCCGCCAGTTCATGCACCTCGTCCACCACGACGAACCTCACGTTCTCCAGCGATTTCCTCAGGTTTTTTCCAAGGAACATGATCTGGAACGTCTCCGGCGTTGTTATGAGGACATCCGGCGGGTTGATGGACTGCCTTCGTCTCTCGCTCTGGGGAGTGTCCCCGTGCCTTACCGCTATCCTTATCTTCAGCATCTCCCCGAAGTGCTCCAGGCGACGCAGCATATCGCGGTTCAGGGCTCGCAGGGGGGTGATGTATATGCACGATATCCCAGGGGTTCTCCTCTCCACTATGCGGTGCATCACCGGGAGCATGGCCGCCTCGGTCTTCCCGCTCCCCGTCGGGGATATTATCAGGACGTTCTTTCCCGCGAGGATCTCCGGTATGGCGCGGCGCTGTATCTCCGTGGGCTCGTGTATGCCTTTCGCTTCGAGGGCTTTCACAATCTCCTCGCTGAGGTCTTCGAGCATTCAAATGTGCCAAGATGCCCTACATATTAATTTTTTGGTTATTAATTGTCTATTGCACTTTCTTTACGAGCACCAGAACACCTGGAATTCTAGATATTGCGTCTATGGTGCTTTTGTAGGCGCTCATAAAGTCCTCTCTTGCGTAATGTAGATCTTCATAAAATATTGCGACAATTATTTTGCTTATATGCTCTCTGTATTCCTTAATCCTTTGAACAGTCTCTCTTAGATTCGATCGCGATGGGTTATATTTAAGCTCGATGCCTATGTCTCTTATCTTCTCATAAATGTCTATCTTTCCGCCAGATGGTAGCTTATATTGGGAAATGAATTCAGCTTGCAGATCTTTTCCATCAAAGAATCCTCTAAGATACGAAATTAGCTGTTTTTCTATGTCTGCCTCGGTGGAGTTCCATTTCATAATGGGGGAAAATTTGTTTGATATAATATCATAAACCAAATCAAAATCACTTTTTGTGCTCTGTTGTTTCCTTTGATATTCTTTTTCGCAGTATATATGCTGTGATAAATCGCGTATTAGCTGTTCCCTATTTAGTTCTTTCAGATTCACATCACCCCAAGGATATATGTTAAGCTTATCTGCCAATTCCACGAGCTCCTCGTAATATAATGCAGAAAGAATATCCTTTGATTTGAGTCCGTAGCGTATAATGTTGTTGATTAATTCTTCCTTATTTCCAGATACTTTAAGGCCGTACAATCTGCATATGTGCTGAATGTCTCCCTTTGTCATATTTTTCAGGAAGTTATACAAGGAGATGTCCTCTGGTGGCCTAATTAAAGAAATTAGGTCGCTAAGTCCATAGGTAATATCTAGCGGAATTGCAAGGTATTTCTTATTTCCGTCTTTTAACTCGAAAATTAATCCGTACTTGGAAAGCTCCCTACTCCACTTTACTACATTATTCCTGCCAAATTCTTTATACAACTCGGTTAGTGGGTAAGTCCCATTATCACAGTTATCATATGGCTCAATGCATATTTTATTGATGAAATTTTTCTCCTCATCTGGAAGATTCATCAAAAAAATAGAGAGCTCATTTTTTGGATATACGTCCGTTATGATGTGAATTCTATCCGTAGTGTCCAGTA
>WAOY01000104.1 GCA_015520985.1 DHVE2 group archaeon | reverse complement strand
GAGATAACGGCGGACATCACGGTGATAACCACCACGGATACGTTCCGTAAGATCCTCAGCAAGGAGGAAGATGCACTCACCGCCTACATAACGAAGAAGATAAAGGTCAAGGCCAAGCTTATGGACAAGTTGCTCCTGAGTGACATACTGAGTTAACCTGTTACGTTTGTAACTTTACAGTGGTACAAACCGATGTCATACGCTATCATGAGTAGATGATGACATTTGACGCAGAAGTAGTAAAATTCGGCATCTCTCGCGCATCATTTGTCTGACAAAGTATGACAAATTTTGTAACTGGACGAAAGTTATATATATGGCAATGTACATTACATACATGCGAACAGGTGTGGGCCATGGGGGATACCAGAATAACACTGAGGATCACCGACGTGGAGCTGGACGAGATCGACGATTTCCTGGCGAGGCACCCGGAGTACCACAACCGCTCCCAGCTGATACGTCAGGCGGTTATGGAGTACATACGCGACGTGGAGCGGGGAGAAAAGGGACCCGGCAGAACAAGGGGAGTTCGGGTGGAGATGCAGGATCGCCTGCTTACCGTGCTCGAGGAGTACGTGGAGTTCAGGTACTTCAGGAGCATGGACGAGCTCCTGAGCTTCGTGCTCAAGACGATAGCCATGGACGGCACCCTCGGGAGAATCCTGAGGGGCTACGTTGAATCCCTGAATGGCCTCCGACTAGATGTGGAGGTTCGGGGAAGGGAGGAGAGGGTCGGAAGGAGATAGGATCAAAAAATAAGGTATGCCAGAAGGTGATGGGAGATGCCTGGAGATGTGGAGAAAATAAAGGAGAAGGTGCGGAAGAGACTGATGGAAGAGTTTGGAGTGACGCCCAGGGTGAAGGTGCTGGCCTTCGGCGGGGGCGCGGGGAGAATAGCGCAGTACATAACCTCCCGTGGAATCGCCGGGGTCAAGACCATAGCCGTGAACGCCGACCAGAAGGTTGAAGAACTCAAGGTGGACAAGGTGATGCGCCTGGGCAAGGAGGTTCTGGGAGTGCACAGGGACACCAACGGCGAGGGTAAGGTGGCTGAGTACATCGTGGACCGATCAAAGCCCTGGCTTCTGGAGGAGGCTCGGGACGCCGACGCGATAGTGGTCATCGCTGCCCTCGGAGGAGGCATGGGTTCCGGCGGTGCGGTGGAGTTCATGCGGATAATGAAGAGGAAGATGAAGAAACCGATGCTCGCCATATTCGTGCTTCCCTTCTCCGTGGAGAAGGAGCGCAGGGCCCGGGCCATGGAGGTCCTTAAGACTGTGGAGGAGGAAGACCTCGGTACGTACATAGTCTTAGACAGCGACGACATGCTGAGGAATTATCCGAACCTCCCGCTTAACAGGGGATACCACAAGATGTACGATGAGATCGCGAAGACCGTTTCGCGGCTCAGCGAGAGCACCGGGAGAATAATTGCCAGGAAGTTCAACGAGATGTTCCTTGAGAATTTAGATGAGATCGTGGAGGAGGAGTACGAGAAATCCCTCGCGGAACCCGAGATTTACTCCTAAATCTTTATGCTTTTTTGGTTCTGGTAGGTTCCAGACCTCTTTTCGTAATTCTTCAGCACCGGGCTGTCAAGTTTGAAGAAAGCAATTTGTACGAATTTGTCACTCACACTCAGTGACAATGGCATGGTGGCGAAGGCACCTAGCGTGAGTATGCCGCGAAATCCGGCATCGACGAGGCCGAAAGATGCGAGGACGCCTCTCCTCGCCCACCTGCTCTTGATCCATAGTTGCGCTACGTGCCTCTCATTCACGTACACCTCCTCTAAGGTGCCCACTAGGAAGTGCGTTCCCGCTGGGATGTCCACCTCACCATCCTTCACGTGTATCCCCAGGGAGGGAACCATTATCTCCCCTATCCTCAGGTCGTAGCCGTTGGGGGTCAGGGAATCTTCGGAAAATGGCTCTATGGAAATCTCACCCCTCTCCAGGGAATCCAGAATGTCGCGGTCCGAGAGCATAGCGCCGGGGGGGAGATTCGAACTCCCGAGTCCTTGCGGACAGTGGATCTCGAATCCACCGCCTTTCCGGGCTAGGCTACCCCGGCCCAATCCCTTATTGAGAGGTTGGATTTAAGGTTTTTCGGCGCCTTTCCACGAAGGAGATTATCGCATCGAGCACCTCGCCGGAATCTTCGCCCATCACGGAGTGGTTGTACCCCTCCGCAAGGTAAAGTTCTTTGTACCCTCGAATTGCCTCGTAAACCCTCCTCTGCCCCTCGGGGTTCACGAGTTTGTCCTCAGTTGGTATGATGACCAGGCAGGGCTTCCTCACCTCTCTGGCCTTCTTCTCGGCGTTTATGGCCATCAGGGGCTTGTAAGAGCCGATCCAGAGCCGGTCCGAGAGGAAACCCATCTCCCGAGCCTTTTTCACGGTTTCATCCCGGATGAATATGGTGTCGTAGGCGGCCCGGTACTTGATGTAGAATCTTTTCCCGGTGACCATCTCGTAGAGCCTGCCGAAGGCGTATATGATTGGCAGGAGAATTCTCTCCCCAGCGTTCAACTCGCCCCTTATGCTCGCAGGCGGTGCAATCGCGATGCCGATATCCCCAATTCCCTCTGCGAGGGCATAGACCACCGTCGCCGCCCCCAGGCTGTGTCCAAGCAGAATGATGGGCTTATTTATCCTCCCTTCAAAATGCCCCAGCACCGTGCGTATGTCCTCGATATTTTTATCCATGCTCTCGTATCCCCGTATCCCTCCGCTCTTTCCGTGGCCACGGAAGTCGAAGATTATCACCCCGTAGCCCCGCGAGGAGATTTTCTCGGGGTAATTGAAGAACTCCCCCGAAGAGGATGCCAGGCCATGCAACAGCACGAATGTTCCCCTATCCCCAGGGTAATACCTTCCGTGTATTTCCCCGACTTCAAACTCCTCCACACGCATCACCTTTCAGGACTTGAGATATATTGAATTCCTCGCCGCGCATCTTCCTCTCGAAGAACTCCACGAATATGCGGTACCTCTTGAGGCGATGCCTGGGTGAGCCGCGGATACTGTGCCCGTGCTCCCCCTTCTTAAATATCACAATGTGCGCATCCTTACCTCTCTCTTTCAGGAGATTGTAGAACATCAGGCTCTGGTCCAGCGGGCAGCGGTAGTCCTCCATGCTGTGGATCAGGAGGATGGAGGCGCGGACATTATCCACGTAGAACAGGGGGCTGAGCTTCCGGTAGTTCTCGTTGTTAAGCGGATCATCTCCTATCACCTCCCTGTCGAACCACAGGCCGATGTCCGAGAAGGCGTAGGAGGTTAGCCAGTAGGATATGCCATTTTCGCTTATCGCCACCTTGAATCTATCGCTCTGCGTTACTGCCCAGTTGGTCATGTAGCCTCCGTAGCTTATGCCCGTTATCCCTATTCTCTCCTCATCTATGTTCTTCTCCCTAGCGATCAGCGCATCCAGCGCAGCCATGATGTCCCTGAAGTCCTCCATCCCTGTCCTGCGAAGAACCTCCAGGGCGAAGTCCTCGGAGTAGCCGTCGCTGCCCCGCGGGTTCACGAACAGCACGTAATAGCCGCGGGAGGCCATCAACTGGGCGTTGTAGTGGAAGTAGTATCCGTACATCCCCTTGGGGCCACCGTGCACAAACACGATGAGGGGCTTCTTTCCCCTTCCCCGCGGTTTTATGTACCACGCATCTATCTTTTTCCCGTCGAAGCTCTCCACCTCAAAGTGCCTGTGTCTAAGGGGTTTAAGGACCTTGAGGATCTCGTCGTTGTACCCCGTTATTTTCCTCTGCTTCTTCCCGTCGTGGATGTACGCTTCCCCGAGCGTGGTGTCGCTCATCATAAGATACGCGACCTTCTTTCCGCTCGGGGCAAAGGAGTAGACATAGTGGCCTTCCCTGGTTAATTCTATCTTCTCCTCCCCGTAGGACACGAGGACCATGCTCCCGCGCCTCGCTACCACGCCGTATATTATGCCGTCGGACGTTATCCTTCCGTGCTGCGTGTCCTCACCGTACTTCTCGTTCACATCGATTATCTCACCATCGCGGAGGAGGTAGAGGTAGTAATGCTGGCTTAAATACTTCCGCCCTCTCCTCCCGTGCAGCAGGATTTCGCGGCCGTTGGAATCGATGGCCTCGTAGGGAACCCTCTCCAATAGGGTTTCTCTCTTCCCCGAGTACCTGACGATGTCGTAGTACTTGAAGAGTTCTTCTACCCTCTTTTTCGTGTACACTATCTCGTCGCCGTGCCAAATCGTCCTCGTAATATTTTCGTCCTCAAATTCCTCCAGGACCACCTCGCCCTCGGTGTCGTAAATCTGCACGATGAACTTCTCCCCGTCGCGGAACCCCTCGCCGTTGAACCAAACGGGTAAGGAGGAGTCGTACCACAGGTCCTCGTCGTCGAGCTTCTTGGATATAAGCACAAGAATTCTTCGAGAATCATTATTCCACGCAACACCTTTGATGTTCTTCGCCTCCACCAGGCGCTTGGATGTCATCGTCGCCAAATCTGCAATGTACAGATCGCTCCTCTTCTTCTCCTCGTCCACGCGGAGATAGAGGATCTTCTTCCCGTCCGGGGAGAATCTGGGCATCGTCGCATCTTCTATGTACCTCCTCACCCCGCTCTCCGAGTCCTCTATCACGAGGGTGTTCTCGTACTTATTCTCCTTCAGATTCGCCTTCCTGAGGACGTAGGCCACGAGGCCATCGTTACTCAGATCAATATCCTGCAGATAGGTGAACTTGGCGAAGGTGTCCTCGCTCCATGGCATGGTACCACCATGCAGGGTATCGCCTCAAGGAGTTTAAAATTAACGAGACGTTTAAATCTCACAGTGCCATACCCATGGGATGAGAATTGCCATCATCGGGGCGGGTATCGTCGGCCTATCGGTGGCGAGGATGCTTAGCCGCTGCAACGCCGAAATCCATGTGATCGAGAAGAACGAGGATGTGGGGATGGGCACCAGCAAGGCGAACACAGGGAT
>WAOY01000103.1 GCA_015520985.1 DHVE2 group archaeon | reverse complement strand
GGGAGAACGGTGGCTCTGCGTCCCTCTGTATCCAGAAGAAGAGCACCGCCACGGGAACTCCGAGGATTATGGGTACTAAGAAGGGTACCGCTGAGTAAGGGATGAGAACGAATATCAGAAAGAGGAGAACGGAGTAGATGAGCCCCGTGATTACAGGGTGCCTGCGGAAGAGGCGAAGATCCCTGAGTTCGGGGAAGCGGGGCCTGTGGGAAAGGGCAATCAGCGCCAATGCAACCAGCACGGTGATGGTGTACTGCACTAAAGGAGGCCTGTAGGGATTCAGCACCACGGCCATCAGAACGCCCACACCCAAGAAAGATGCGAGCAGGAGCGCGGCTGACCTCTTACCCAGGAGTTTTGCCTCCCCAAGGTCGGGGAAGATCAGGGTGAACGCGGTTACGGGAACCCAAATGCTCATGTAGCCATGGAATATGGTGAGCCACGTTGCCCATACCATATTGGTCCCGAACATTCTCCCGTAGGTGCCCAGAATTCCGAGGTCCGGCCAGCTGGGATCAAACCAGGACTTAACGAATATTCCCTCCTCAATAACGCCGTAGGCGAATCCAAGGAGCATAAGCTCCATCGCGCTGCGGGAGCGCCGCACCCACAGATCGCGGATAAGAAGGACACCTGCGCCGTAGTATGCCCAGAGAAATGGGAACGCCAGCGGATTTGCGATGCACTCCTCCAGGGGTGTGGAACCGCTCAGGACCTCCGCGAACAGGGGAGAGAGGAGGGAGAGGGTCAGGATGGCGAGGGTTTTTCGACGCATGTTAAAGTATTGGCCCGGGATTACTTAAACCCTGCGAAAAAGGTTTTAAATATGACCGAGTGCTTAATGGAGAGGAATGACCCCCCTGATGCAGCAGTACTACCGCATCAAGTCGAGATACAGGGACAAGATCCTATTTTTCAGAGTGGGGGATTTCTACGAGACCTTCGACGAGGACGCAAAGCTCGTCTCTAAGGAATTGAACATCGTTCTAACCCGCCGCAGCAAGGACGAGCCCGTGCCCATGGCCGGAATACCGCACCACGCGCTGGAGGCGTACCTCTCGCGCCTGGTGAAGAAGGGATACTCCGTGGCGATATGCGAGCAACTCGAAGATCCCAAGAAGGCAAAGGGCCTGGTGAAGAGGGACGTGGTGCGCATAGTAACGCCCGGTACCCTCATAGAGGATGCGCTTTTAGGAGAGGAGAACAACTTCCTCATGGGCATATACGGCCGCGGGGACCGCTTCGGCTTTGCGGCACTGGACGTGTCCACCGGCGAATTTTTTGCGGGGGAACTCGGGGAATACGAGCTCAACGCGGAGATAATGCGCATATCCCCTGCGGAGATTCTGGTGAACAACTCCTCTGGGATGAAGATAGATTACGATGCCCAGGTCAGGGTCCTCGAGGACTCCTACTTCGACGATTACGACTCCGTTCTAAAAGAGCACTTCCACGTGCTCGAACTGGGGGGATTCGGCCTTGGGGAACTCGCGCTGAGGGCAGCGGGAGCCGTGCTAAAGTACGCCAAGGAGAACACCCGGAGCGAACTGAGGAACGTGGACTCCCTCAGCGGCTACTTCAGCGAGAGGTTCCTGGTGCTCGATTCCACCACCCTGCGGAACCTGGAGGTTTTCAGGAGCTTCCTGGGGGAGGAGGAGTACACCCTTTATGGCGTTATGAACAGGACACGCACCCCCATGGGAGCGAGGTTGCTTAGGAAGTGGATGCAGAAGCCCCTGCTGGACGTGAAGGAAATCAACGCAAGGCTGGATGCAGTTGAGGAACTATCCAGGAAGGGCATGCTCCGCGAAGAGCTTGCCAGGGTGCTAGCCGGGGTGAAGGACATAGAGAGGATAGAGTCCAGGATATCCATGGGAAAGGCGAGTCCCAGGGACCTGATCAACCTGAGGGAGAGCCTGCGGGCAGCCCTGCAAATACCGTGGGAGTTCGAGGCGCCCCTCCTGCGGGACCTGCGCATATCAAACGGTGTGTCTGAGATAGTGGACCTACTCGATCGGGCTATAGAATGCGACTGCCCCCTGGGTGAAGGTGTTATAAAGGAGGGATTCAACGGGGAACTGGATGAGTACCGCAGAATTATGCGGGATTCAAAGCTCCTCATAGCGAAGATGGAATCCGAAGAGAGGCGGAAGACGGGAA
This sequence comes from DHVE2 group archaeon, assembly GCA_015520985.1. Lineage (GTDB taxonomy): Archaea > Thermoplasmatota > Thermoplasmata > Thermoplasmatales > Aciduliprofundaceae > JAADDK01. Next base: position 1,457 of record WAOY01000103.1, on the reverse strand, counting down.
TAAAGAGCCTGAAGATAGGGTACAACGACGTAATGGGGTACTACATAGAGGTGAGCAGGGCTAACCTGAGCAAGGTGCCGGCGAGGTATAAGAGGAAGCAGACGCTGAAGAATTCAGAGAGGTTCATCACGGATGAGCTCAAGGACCTGGAGTACAGGATACTAAGCGCCAGGGAGAGGATGACGGAACTGGAGAAGGGAATCTTTTCGGAGATCGTGTCCAGGCTTGGTGAGATGTCCCGGCTTATCAAGGATACCGCGAGAAAGATAGCGGTGCTTGACGTCATACTCAACCTCGCCACCATCGCCGCCGAGCGCGATTACGTGCGCCCTGTGGTGGACGAGAGCCTGGACATAGAGATAAGGGACGGTAGGCATCCGGTGGTGGAGCTTTACGTGGATTTCGTTCCCAACGATACGCGTATCAACGGGGAGGCGAGGTTCATAATCCTCACCGGGCCCAACATGGCCGGGAAGAGCACCTACATGAGGCAGGTGGCCCTCATAACGATCCTTGCTCAAATGGGCTCCTTCGTCCCGGCTTCTTACGCGAAGATAGGCATCGTGGACCGCATATACACCCGTGTCGGGGCCAGCGATGATATAACGAGGGGCAGGTCCACCTTCATGGTTGAGATGATAGAGGTGGCAAATATTCTGAACACTGCCACCGAGAGGTCCCTGATACTCCTGGACGAGATTGGACGCGGCACGAGCACCTACGATGGACTCGCCATAGCATGGAGCGTGACAGAGTACATACACAACGAAATAAAGGCCAGAACCATATTCGCGACGCACTACCACCACCTCATAGACCTGGAGAACGTCCTTGAGAGGGTGCGGAATTACCACATCGCCGTGAAGGAGACCCCGGAGGGTATCGTGTTCGTGAGGAAGGTTCTTCCAGGGGGAATGAGCAAGAGCTACGGCATAGAAGTCGCTAGGTTGGCGGGTCTCCCGGGAAAGGTCGTGGAAAGGGCAAAGGAGGTGCTCAACCTCATAGAGAAGGAGAAGGCCATAGAGGTGAGGAGGAGCAGGAAGGTGATCCAGGCCACCCTGTTCCCCTTAGAGGAGGACGAGATAGTGGAGGAGATAAGGAAACTGGACATAATGAACATGACCCCGCTGGAGGCCCTCAACAAACTGCACGAATTGAAGAAGAGAGTGGATGAGAGGTGATCACGGGGTTATCCAGGTACCGGTCTCACCATCCAGCGCCGCCGTTACCCTTTCTGGGGAGGTTATGAGAACCTCTTTGCCCCCGCTGCGCAGGAAGCGTATCGCCGCCAGGATCTTGGGGTACATACTCCCCTTCTTGAAGTGTCCCTCCCCTAGGTACCTTTCAGCCTCGTCCACCGTTATCTCTCCCAGGGCCCTCTGATTCTCCGTTCCGAAATTCAAATACACCTGCTCCACGCTTGTGAGAATGAACATCTTGTCTGCCCTGATATCGCG
>WAOY01000102.1 GCA_015520985.1 DHVE2 group archaeon | reverse complement strand
GTATCAAGTACAGCCCCGTAAACCTGGGGGGTGCATCTCAGGGTGTAGGCGTCCTGGACCTTCTCTTTGCGGGCCTCCTTAACGATATCGCTCCCCTTTAAGAATTCCCTGAGGATGGCAGCCACCTTGATCTGCCCGGGGTGCGGACGCGCAAGCATTATCCTCTCGTCCAGGGCCACGTCCGTGGCCCGCAGAGCCTCGAACACCATCGCAGAGGACACCAGGGAATTCTTGATTATCTGCAGGGCATCGTAGACGGCCAGGGAGGCGTAGCTTGCCATCACCGAAGTGCCGTTGAGAAGCGCCAGGCCCTCCTTCTCCACGAGCTGAAGCGGCTCGATCCCCAGTTCGGACATTACCTCCGAGGCCTCCCATATATGTCCCCGGTGGAAGACCTTACCCTCGCCCATCAGCGCCAGGGCCACATGTGCGAGGGGGGCGAGATCACCGCTGGCCCCCACGCTTCCGAACATGGGCACGGCCGGCGTCACGCCCCTGTTTAGGAATTCCACGAGTTTCTCCACCACCACATCGCGAACCCCTGAGAAACCCTTTAGCAGGGAATTTGCCCGGATAAGCATCGCACCCCGAACCACGTCCTCCGGCATGTAATCCCCGATCCCGGATGCGTGGCTCCTGACGAGGTTCACCTGCAACCTTCTCAAATCCTCACTTTCAATGCGAATCCTGACCAGGTCCCCGAGACCTGTGTTTATCCCGTAGATGGTCTTTCCCCTCGCGATGTCCTCCTCGAGCCTCCTGCGGGACTCGCGAACCCTGTTAATCGCGTCCCCATCTATCTCAACCACCTCGCCCATCCTGGCGACGCGGTGCACCTGCTCGACGGTGAGGTGCTCCCCATCTATTATCAATGGTATCACCTCGAGACCGGCGCAATTTTGACATCTTCCGCAAGCACATGCGGGTACAGGCCACGCCCCATCATGAACACGGGCCTGATCTCGGAGGATACGCGCGAGATCTTTCCCATCAAATCGTATATGTTGCCCGCGAGCATGAACACCGTGGAACCCATTATCTCACCGTCCTCGATCACAAACGCCGGATTTGCAACGACGGATATGCTCCCAGTGTCCGGGTTGCTGGAATGCGCCCCCTGGAAGGACGAGACGAGATAGCCGTGCCTCACCTCTGATACCATGTCCTCAAGGGCCACGTTTCCGGGCTTGACCACCATGTTGTGCGCTCCGATACCCACAGAGCCCGTTCTGAAACTCCTGGTTCCGTTCCCCGTGCTCTCCCTGCCCTCCATGCTGGCCCAGTAGTGATTCCACAGGAAGCCCCTGAAAACACCCCTGTCTATCAGGGTGTTCACCCTCGTGGCCACACCCTCATCGTCGGCGATTATGCGGGATATGGCCATCTCGTGGAAGGGATCGTCCACTATGCTTATCTCCTCGCTCACGATCCTCTCGCCCTCCTTACCCGAGAGCATACTCGTGCCCTTCACCTTACGCTCCCCGCTGAATGATGGATACATGGCGAACTGCAGGATCTCCGCCAGGGCGAAGGGCTCCAGTATAACCTCCGCTTCCTGAGCGTCTGCCCTCTTCACGTTCCTGGCGAATTCCACCTTTTCCAGGCAGGAAGATATCACGCGATCCTCATCAATGTCGTCGGCTTTCTTCACATCCATGTCGAATATGCTGGGGGTGACCACGTCCCCGTACCTGCCCATCAGCACCAGGGCGAAAACCCTCAGGGAATCGCCCTGATCAACATCTATGCCGTTTGAATTCATAACCCGCGAATTCCACGCTATGCTCCCCATCTCCGCCCCGACAACTATGGCATCGGGCTTCCTCTCGGATATCTCCTTGAGGACGACCGTGAGGCGGTTAACGAAGTAATCCGCGTCTTTTCCATCCACATCTGCTCTCGGCTTAGATGCGTAGCTCTGCCCGGAGGGGAACCCTGGCCATGAATCGTCGCGGTCGTTCAGCTTCGCTATCTTGTAAGCCCTTTCGATCCCAGCCAGTATCCTGCGCTCGTCGTCGGAGTCAACTATGCTTATGCCCACCCTTTTGTCAACGACTCCCCTCACAACGGCCATGCCCAGGTCACTGGTGGTCGCGGAGGATATCTGGTTCAGTTCGGCCTTGGCCGAGACCTCACGGCGACGCACGATCTCGATCTCAACCTCGTCGAAGTACTTTTCACCCTCGCGTATGAGGTTCATTTTTCACCACCCACCACTATGGAACGGAGGAACTTCATATGCGGGCCCCCGGAGCTCACGAAGGCGCTCTGTCCCTTCCCGCAGATGCCGTACTCTATGTCGAAGTCCTTACCCACGGCCTCTATGTTCTTGAGCGCCTCTATCGCTATGCCACTTATCGACGTGTCCTTTATGGGACCCTTCACCTCGCCCTTCTCAATCACGTAGCCCTCCTGCACGCCCACCTGGAAGGAGGAGTTCAACTCCGCCTGCCCGCCACGGAAATCGACGAGGTAATAGCCGAACTTTATGTCCTCTATAAGTTCCTCGAAGGAATGATCGCCGGGTTCGAATACCGTGTTCCTCATACGGATTATCGGCGGGAAGCTGTAATCCTCCGCGCGGGCATGCCCGTTGGGCTCCATGCTCCACTTCTTCGCGTACTCCCGGTTCAGCATGATTTCCTTCAGAACGCCATTCTCAATGATGTGCACGTCCCTCACAGGGGTGCCCTCATCATCGTACATATCGTTTCCGAATCCACGCTCAACTATCCTGTCGCTCATGCTCACAAACTCCGGGGCTATCTTCTTTCCGATGAGATCGCGGAAGGGCGAATTTATGGTGAGATCAGCCTCCGCCAGGTGCCCCAGAGCTTCGTGCGCGATGATACCGACGATTATCGGCCCGGCTACTATGGGGAACTCCCCGCGCTTCACCGGGGCGCCGTGCATCTGGTTGTACAGTTTCCTGTGGAGATTCTCGGCCGTTTCCTCGGGGGTGAATTCCTCGAAGATTTCCCAGCCGAGGTCAACGTTGCCCACCATGTTCCTCGCAGCCCCACGAGAACCTGAGTCCATACCGGTTATCCAAATGTACTGCAGGATGTAGTTGACGTCCCATTCGATTTCCGTGCCCTCGTTCGTCACGAGGATTTTCTTCCCGTAGGCATCCTCGTACTTCACCTGCGAGGACTTCACGAAATCCCGCGCCTTGAGCAATTTCTCCAGGTGGCGCACATGCTTCACCTTCTCTTCCACGTCCACGTCCTGGGGCTTTATCCTCATTCTGCTCCTGACATGGTCCCTCCTAGTGGGGATCTCCGCAAGCTCTATCTTCTCGCGGATCGCGCGAGAGGAGGATATCGCGAGATTCACCGCCTCCTCCACTGCCCTCCGCAGATCGTGGTTCGTCGCCGCAAATCCCCAGGCGCCCCTGGCGAGCACGCGGACCGCGTAACCGATGGATTCCCTCTCTGCGAGGGTGTGGAAAACACCGTCCCTGAGCTCTATGTGATTCTTGATGACTTCCTCGTGGCGTATCTCAACATAATCCGCACCCAACTTTTCACCGTACTTAACCGCGTCGTGGATGTCCATAATAACCACTGCATCTTCATGGGCGCAAGGTATAAAAATGTTGATTTCCCACGCACAAACCATATTCCCGGCTGAAAAACGACTAATATGCATAACTTAACCACTGTGAAGATAGTTAAGATTGGAGAAACCAACACAAGAGTGGCAAATGTTCTCCTCTGTATTGATATTGGACGGAGCCACGAGCTCAGAGGAATGATAGGAGCGTCATTTTGAATATTGTTAGACAAACAGAATTGAGTATTTTTGAGCATAGACATTTGAGCATAGACATTCAAATGGGATATGATTGATATGAAAAGACCGTAGTGAGATGCCGGAGGTATACTACAGGCAACCAATTTATTTACCTACAGAGATTCGCATAATGGATAAATACTTTATTATTTTAGCTGTGATTTAATGTTGCGAAAGATTTAATTAATCCCAAAATGATAAGTCTGTATGCCATCATCTCAAGAGATAATTTACAAGGAGAAAGTGATTGAGATTCCGAAATTTGTGAATAAGCTTATGATAATTACATACGCCGCTATGCTTACGACTTTCTTTCTATGTCTTGTTTTAGGAGCATTTTTTCTCATCGCCAATCTCTTAATTTTTGGGTTGCTTGCCTTCTTCTCCTCGATGTCAATCGGTGCCATTTTTAACTTTGCAAAAACACATTCGCCAATTCAAAAAGTGTTGTATCTTTTCATTACATTTCTCTTTCTTCTAATATTTTTAATGTTTTTCAGCTTTATTTTTAAATCTGAATCTTGGGATTTTCTAATTGGTAGTTTGCTTAATTTAACAGTGGTGATTTTTCTTTATATTGTAGGTTTTCGCCCGTATATGAACTGCAGAAAATCCGTGCGCAATCCTATAATTGTGAGCAGGAATGAAATAAAAATTGGAAATCTGTTCAAGGCAAAGAAGGGAGATATTGAAAAATCCGTTTATAATTTGTCCAACGGATTTCTATATATTTACACCAAGCAGGGAAAGAAATTCAAGATATCGAAGAACCCTTCCAAGCTGTCCCTACTTTACTATGGCCTTCCACCAAATTTCGATTATATAGAATATGGAAAGGCATTAAAGAAGATTAATGTGCCGTTTTTCGTTGTAAGAAAAAAGTGGTTATTCAAGGAAGAGATACTCAAGGGAAGGAAGGAATATGATGAGATTAGGCACAAGGAGAGATACGAAAGATGGATAAGAAAAAGTCAAGTACAATAATTATTACGCATAAAATTCTGCAAATTACTCACTTGTGTTGAGAAACCCTTATTTACCTTCCGCCAATGCCCTACCCGGTGAAAGGTATGCAGATGGTTGCCGCTAAGAATGGTGAGTACACCCCTGAGATGAAGTTCATCGCGGAGAAAGAGGGCGTGGATATCGAGAAGATTCGCCGCTCGGTCGCGGCGGGGAGGGTTGTGATTCTGAGGAATTCAAAGCACGACGTGGAGCCCGTGGGTGTGGGCGCGGGGCTCAGGGTGAAGGTTAATGCAAATATAGGCACTTCCATGGACATCGTGGACATAGATGCGGAGGTGCGGAAGGCGAAGATTGCGAAGAAGTACGGCGCAGACACCATAATGGACCTGAGCACCGGGGGAAATTTAGATGAGATAAGGCGCAGGATAATGAAGGAGGTGCCGATGGTAATAGGCAC
>WAOY01000101.1 GCA_015520985.1 DHVE2 group archaeon | reverse complement strand
GAGTATCTGGAGAAGCCGGTGGTTGACTTCTTCGAGGAGCTGAACAGGAGGGTTCGCGAGAAGTTCCCTGGATACACTCTTGCGTGGCTGGAGGCGCACGTGTCCCGGGAGGTCGTGGAGGAGGAAGTGGAGAAGATCGGTGCAAAGGAAGCGAAGGTCGTGGAGTTTGACGTCAATATCCTTCCTTACAGGCACTTCGGAGTAATCCTCCCTGAGGGTCAGGAACTATTCGCCTGATCCCACCACCTATTTTTCCAGTGGAAGCAAAACTATATATACGACTTTCGACATACTTATTGTCGGACAAAATCCAAGGGAAGTGGATAAAAATGTCAGATTCGGCGAGGATTACCATAAGGCTGTCGAAGGACGCTGCGGAGAAGCTGCAGAAACTGGTGGAGGAGGGAGAGTACAAGAACCTGTCCGACGTGGTACGCGCTGCCATAGAGGAGTTCCTCGGCCTCAAGTTCTCGCCGCAGAGCGTCGAGCGGGTTAGGGTGGACCTTCCCAAGAAGACGGTCAGGATGCTAGAGAGCTTGGTGGAGAGCGGTGAGGTTGAGGCTGTGAGCCTTGACGACGCAATACGTATGGCGGTCAAGGAATACGTGCGCAGGATAATCTCGGAGGCGGCCCAGGAGGAGATTAACGAGGAGATAAAGAAGATCAAGGAGGAGGCGGGTGCTGGAGAATGACCATAGCGTCCCTTCTCCGCAGGGTCTCTGATTACGACGACCTGCACGGGCACGGGAGCGACAGGGGTCTGAGGATTCTCGTCGTAGGTGTTGGAGGCGCAGGGTGCAACGCCATATGGAGGATGAAACGCCTCGGTCTCGATGTGCCCACCATCGCGATAAACACCGATTACCCCCACCTCAACATGGTGGACGCGGACATGAAGGTGCTCCTGAAGGTAGTGGACGGGAAGGGCACAGGAGGGCGCGTTGAGCTGGGGGAGCAGGGTGCTGAGCTGGCTAGGGATAAGATTCGCACACTTTTCAGGGATGCGGACCTGGTGTTCATAACGGCCGGGCTCGGTGGAGGCACGGGCACGGGGGCGGCGCCGGTCATCGCAGACATTGCCCGCGGGGAGGGTGCGATGGTCATATCAATCGTCACAATCCCATTCAAGTGGGAGAAGGTTCGCCGCGAGAGGGCCAAGGAGGGCCTCAGGAAGATAGTGGAAAGGTCAAACACGGTGATAGTGCTCGAGAACGAGAAGCTTCTTGATGTTGTATCTAATCGTCCGCTCAACGAGGCGTTCATGGTGATGGATCAGCTAATAAGCTACTCCATCATGTCCTTCGTGGACATACTTACGAAGCCATCCCTCATCAATATTGACCTCGCGGATCTGCGGTACATAATGGAGGAGGGTAACCTCTCCACCATTCTGCTGGGGGAGGGGGAGATATCGGACATAAGGAAGATCGTGATAGAGGCGCTCAACAATCCCCTCATAAATGTTGATTACACCAACGCCAACGGCGCCCTGATACACATGACCGTGGGGGAGGATGCAACTCTGAACATGATTTACTCCACCGTGGACACCGTTGCCTCCTTCCTGCGCAGGGATGCCCGGGTTTCCATGGGAGCCAGGGTGGATCCCAGTTATTACGGAAGGATGCGCCTCCTGGTGGTGTTAACGGGAATAAAGGTGCCGTTCCTGGAAGAGGAAAGGGTGGAGGAGAAGGAAATCCTGGACCTGGACTTCGAAGTGAGATGAGGCAAATATTAAATGAGAAATGCATATTACACAGATGGAGGTTTGAAAGTTGCCAACCCCGTACCTCAGCCGGCTGAAACTCGAGAAGGAACTTGAGAAGAAAGCGAGGGCCCTCAGGGAGAAGAAGGAGAGATGCGATGCTCTCATGGCCAAAATAGACAGGTACATGGCGCTCCTGGAGGGCAGGGTTGATCTCGGAAAGGTAAAGGAGGAGTACTCCAAGGGCAAGAACCTGTACGACCTAAAAGACCTGGACGCGGCTATAGAGGTTTTTGAGAAGGTGGAGAAGGAACTTGTGGAGGACCTCCGCAGGGTATACGCGGAGGAGGCGGAGAAGATAACCAAGCTCCTTGACCTCATTTCCGGAGAGGACGTGGCCAAGGTCAAGGCGGATATCAAGGAGGGGGAGGAGAAGCTGGGTGAGGACCCCGAGAAGAGCTTTGAGATACTCAACTCAGTCAGGGAGAGGCTCGATTCCGTCATCGCGGAAAACGTGGATCACGTAGCCAGGGAACTGAAGGAGGTGATCGGGTCCATAGAGGGGATGGAGTGGGTCCGCGAGGAAGTGGATAAAATAAGCGGAAAGGACTACGAGGCGCTCCTCAAGTTGAAGGAGATCCGCGACAGGGCCGTGGAACAGCTCCGCGGGATGATAGAGGACTACATCTCCAAGACCCAGAAGATAGTGGAAATAGCGTCATCTGCCCACTTCAACCTTCCCGTGGACAGGGGCGCCGAGGGGAAGATAAAGGAGCTGATGGAATCCGGCAACTACGGCGCGGCCCTGCGCGAGGCGCGGGAGTACGAGGAGAGCGCCAAGAAGGCATTTGACTCGTTTTACCACAAGCTCCACGAGATCGCATCTCGCATAGTGGAAGAGGGCAGGGCGATGGAGATAGATGTATCGGAGCCCCAGGCCCTGCTGGAGGAGTCCAAGAAGAGGTACGCTGAGGATGACTTCGAGGGAGCCGTGGCCTACATAAGGAAGGCCACCGAACTCGCGGAGAAGCAGAAGTTCCAGAGGGTGATGGAGGTAATAAAGAAGGCCCGCGAGGTGTTCCTCGAAGCGAAGGAGCAGGGCATAGACATAAACCCGTTCCTGAAGAAGATAGACAACGCTCGTAATTTCCTGAAGATAGGGAAGCACAAGAAGGCCTACGATATCGTTCTGGAGACCCTTGACCTTGTGGAGAGGAGGAAGGATCTCTACAAGCAGTTGAAGGAGGAGCTCAAGAGGATAAAGGCCTCGCTGGAGGACCTGGAGAAGGAGAACATTATACTGGAGGGCGTGGACGACACTGTCAAGAGGATAGAGGAGGAGCTCGAGAGGGACGCCGAGAAGGCGGAGAAGATGCTCAACGAGCTCGTGGCGGGCATCAAGGCGGGCCTGCGGGACATAGCCCAGGCGCTGTACAACGATATCGCGAAGATCGTGGAGATGTGCGAGGAGGAGAAGATTGTAGTGGAAGACCTCAAGCTCGCGATAAGCGATGCCAAGTCCCAGATAGCGGACGAAAATTACAAGGAGGCGATACTCGCCCTGAGGAAGGTGGAGGAGGACCTCTACCTGAGGATAGAGGATCACATAAAGGAGATAGAGGAGAAGGTCTCCAAGTACGACGACCCGAGGATCAAGGAGTCCCTGGCCAAGGCAAGGGAGTACCTCTCCACTGGTGAGATAGACAAGGTGATGGAGGAGCTCCAGAGGATACGGGAGGTCTCCTTCGAGATAGAGGGCAAGAAGTACGCGGAGAAGCTGCAGAAGATGAAGGAGGACGTGGAGTTCCTCAGGAACGCAGGGGGCAACGTCACCGAGGTGATGAGTTACATTGAACGGGCGGAGGTTGCCCTGAAGAAGAAGGACATTGTTAAGGCGGAGGATTACATAAGCCGCGGGGAGGAGGCCCTTAAATCCCTGGAGAACCTCGTATCGAAGGACGTGTTCGATTCCGCCAAGATCATAACTGCGGCAGCCAAGAGGATAGGCGTGGACATAGGCAAGCAGGGCCTCATGGCCCTTCTCAAGAAGGCGAAGGAGAGCATTGAGAAGGAGGACTACAGGAGTGCAATAAAGTACTCCCTCGAGGCCCGGGAGCTCGCTAAGGACCTCAGGGACCGGGCCGAGAAGGCGTATTCCCAGCTGGTGAACGCTGCTAAGAAGGTGGCCAAGCTGAAGGACATGGGAGCCGATGTCTCCGAGGTTGCCAAGCTCCTGGTGAGGGCGAAGAGGAAGTTCGAGGCCAACGAGTTCGAAGAGGCTGAAAAGCTTGCGGAGGAGTGCTCCAAGAAGGCGGATGAGATGGAGAACAAGGCACGGGTGGAGCACCTCCGCAGGGAACTGGACGCGGTTGGAAAGGTGATGAAGGAGCTCGGGCTGAGCAACGAGTTCAAGAAGAAGACCCGGGAGTTCTACAGCAGGTACGAGGACATGAAGTTCGAGGGGCTCCCAGAACTTGGGGAGAAGGTCCTCGCCGAACTCAGGGATCACGTGGAGACCATCCTCACGGATTACATAGGGAAGATAGAGACTGACATATACGACGCCAAGGCGAAGGGATACGAGCTCAGCATAAATCTCGAGGACCTGGAGAACGCGAAGGACCTCTTCATAAAGAGGAAGTATCTGGACGCGCTTTACATCCTTAAGAAGCTGGAATCACAGATCGCCGCGATATACGAGAAGAACGAGAAGCTGATGGAGATAAGGAACAACATCAAGAAGTACCTGGACATGGCCGTTTCCCTTGGTATAGACATAACGCCCTACAAGAAGGCCCTCAACGACCTGCAGAACATCGGAAACACCAAGAAGGCTGAGGCCGAGGCTAAGAGGATAATAAAGGAGATAGAGACTGCCCTCAACAAGAAGGTTCGATCTGTTATAATGAAGGTGGAAAAGGAGCTCGATGCCATGCGCCGCCGCGGCGAGGACGTGACCGCCCCGGAGAACATACTCAACAGGGCCAAGGCGCAGCTCAAAGAGAAGAATTATGTGGAGGCGCTAAACAAGGCCATGGCCGCGGTGGGCGAGATTGAGAAGTACGAGATTCAGAAGAACACCGCCTACGGCATCCTCAAGCGCCTGGAGGTCAAGATAAAGGCTATGCAGAAGATCCTCCCGGAGGACGTGGTGAAGGAGTACGAGTACGCGAAGAAACTCTTCCTAAAGGGCCTCTACGAGAAGTCAATAGAGAGGTCAATGAGGGTGAGCGACCGCCTCAGCGAGATTGAGAGGATCATCAACTACATCAAGGAGAAGAACAAGGAGATCCGCGAGATGGTGATGAAGGCGCACCGCCTCGGAATGGACGTTAAGGACGTGCTCCGCCTCTTCAACCAGGCGAAGGAGGAGTTCAAGAACCACAACTACCAGCAATCCCTCAAGCTCGTGGACCAGTGCTACACCGAGGCTAAACTGCTTATGATAGATGCGGTGAATAAGTACAAGAGCGCCTACAGCAAGATGGTGACTCTGATCAAGAGGCTCGGCCTGGAGGATGATTTCAAGGATGATATGCGCGAGATGGATCGCCTCTTCGAGGAGGGTGATTACGAGAGGATCAAGGTCAAGTTAAGCGAGATGAAGAAGGATCTGAACAAGAAACTTGCCGAGTTGAGCGACAGGGTTATGAAGGAGTGGCAGGAGAAGAAGCGCCTATTCAAGGAGATGAACGTGGACATCGGCGTGGATCTGGAGAAGGAGGACATGAAGCTCCGCGAGCTCAGGGCGAAGGACTACACCAAGTTCTTCGAGTACGCCTCCATGCTGAACGAGAAGATGGAGGACCACATGCCCGTGCTCATCAAGAAGAAGATAGACGACCTGAAGGCTCAGCTGGACAAGTACGAGAAGTTCGGCGTGAACATGGACGAGTACCACTCCAAACTCTACGAAATTCTGTCGATGATGGAGGAGAAGGACTACGGCGAGATATTCCGCATGCTGCAGGAGGTGGAGGAGAACTTCAACCGCTACCTTGATGAGTACGTGAAGAGCCTTGAGGAGAAGGTGCGCAAGCGCGTGGGGGAGTACAGCGAGGAGGTGGCGAAGGACTTTGTGGAGAGGATAGAGAAGATGCGCTCCGTCGGCAATTACGCGGAGGCCATACGTATATATGGGGAGGCCAACGATTTCATAGCGAGGTACAAGGTCTTCATGGAGGAGTTCGGTAAGAAGGTGGAGGAGGTAAAGGACCGCCTGCGCTTCGCCCTCTCCCTTGGGCTAAAGGTGGGTGATCTCATAACGAAGCTCAAGGAGATAGAGGAGAGGGCCCCGATGGACATGGAGCGCGCTAAGCTTGACCTGGAGGACCTCAAGTCCAAGCTTAACATAATGATAGACTCCCTGGAGCCCAAGCTGGATATTGGAATAGAACTGGGTGAGAGCACCGACGGAAAGCGGGCAGCGAAGATAACGGTGGAGAACACCGGGGATGTGGAGGCGCAGAACGTGAGAATCGAAATACGGGGAGCTTACCGCGCTCCATCGCCGGTGGAGCTACTGAAGGTGGAAAAGGGCGCCCGCGAGGAACTGGATGTGTACCTGGAGGAGGGCAAGGGAGACAGGGTAACCGTCACCGCGACGTACTACCGCTTCGACGGCAAGGAGTACACCGTGACCCGTGAGATTGAAGTTCCGAAGGAAGCCTTGAAGGAAGCACCGGCGGAAGAGGCGCCCAAGGCGGCTGAGGAGAAAGAGGAGAAGAAGGGCTTCCACATAGAGAAGGCCAAGGAGAAGGTCAAGTGCTCCTTCTGCCGCGGCACTATACTGCCCGCCATGAATCTAGATGTGGTGGTCTGCGACAACTGCGGCGCCGTCTATCACGTTCCGTGCGCGAAGAGGATAAAGAAGTGCAAGGTATGCGGACAGGAGTTCAAGTTTGATTGATATGCTCACCAAGAGATTTTCCCTGGCAAAGGAGGTTCGCGGAGATATCGACACGCCCATGCTTTTGAGATGCGGCACGGACGTTTCCTGGGAGGATGGAACGATAAGGATTCTGGGGAGGGAGGTCAAGCGCGGGGTTCTCTATCCCCCCAGCGTGAGGCAGGAGGAGATAGAGATCGAAGAAGGTTTTTACCTCATACCGAACGTTCCTTCCCTACTCCGCGACGCGGGGGAGTTCGTCAGGTATACGATGCGCATCAGGGAGAAGTACGGCTACGGCGCGATTTTCTACGCCCCAGGAGTTCCCGAGAATCTCATACCAGTGCTCTTCTACCTCGGGTACGATATCTTCGACGACTGCCTCTCAAAGATGCAGTGCCACGAACTGTGGGGTCCCTCGGAGAACTGCGGCTACAGCGCCGGCAGGATATTCGAGATGACGGTAAGGGCATTCCATGAGGATCGTTTGAGGGAATTCGTCGAGGGAATACCGGACAACAAGAGCCAGGAAATACTCAGGCATCTTGACTTCGAGTACTACGATGCTGTTGAGCAGTTCTACCCGGTGCACATGGATTCCCTCAACGCCGTGACGGTGCAGTCCCTGTACAGACCGGATGTGCAGCGGTGGATAAGGAGGTTGAAGGAGAGGTACCGTAAGCCGAAATTTGCGAGGTACCTCCTCCTCATGCCCTGCTCCGCCAGGAAGCCGTACTCCGAGTCCAAGAGCCATAAGTTCATGCGCAGGTTCATAAAGGCCACCATGCACGAGGTCATCCTCACCTCGCCGCTGGGCATCGTGCCCCGGGAACTCGAGAGGTTTTACCCGGCGGCCAACTACGATGTCCCCGTGGTGGGCAGGTGGTACGGAGATGAGAAGGAGATGCTCCGATCCCTCCTGTCCTGGTACCTGGAGAAATTCGAGTACGAAGGCATCGTGTCCTTCCTCCCCGAGAGCATGAGGTTCCTAGAAGATATCCTTGAATCCCACGATGCCCGGATGATCTGGGGCCGCGATTATCAAACCCTGGCGGATGAGACCAGGAAGATCAATTACCGCGTCGGGAACTACGAGGTCCTGCGCGACTCACTCCACTCCTTAGCCAGGTTCCAGTTCGGCGTGGATTTCGATTTCTCCTCCACGCGTATTCGCGGGCGCTTTCCGAAGGTGGACATCCTTGCAGGCGATGCGCGACTCTTCGGCTTTGACGTGCACCGTGGCATGCTCACCCTCACGCGAAGGTCCTCGAATATATTGCTGGAGGAAGGGGTTTACACAGTGGAGATAGAGGACTTCGTGCCCGAGGGCGATGTTTTTTCCGTGGGTGTAGTTGACGCCACGCCTGAGATAAGGGTGGGTGATGAGGTCGCCGTCGCCCATGATGGGGAACTGCGCGCCTGGGGCACCGCGAGGATGAGCGCTTACGACATGCGTACACAGACCCGGGGCAAGGCGATCAAAATTCGTGGCAGGAATCAGTAATCTTTATAATAGATTGGCGTATCCCCTTTAAAAAGGGTGATAGAGATGTGGGAGTACATCGTGGTTGCTATAGGACTGCTCTCCCTGCTCACGGCCTTCGCCTTCGCAATGTACGTAAAGCGCCGGGACCAGGGAGAGGGACTCATGGTGGAAATTGCAGGGTACATCAGGCACGGAGCGATGACCTTCCTCAACGAGGAGTACAAGTACCTGAGCGTGTACATAGTGGTTGTGGCGATACTTCTGTACGTAGGCTCGCTTTTCAGCCAGGGGATCAGCGGGTACACCTGGATCGCCTTCGTGTTCGGTGCGATCCTCTCCGCCCTGGCGGGTAACGTGGGGATGAGGATAGCGACCCTGGCAAATGTGCGAACCGCCAAGGCGGTGGAGAAGGACACCCACTCCGGTCTCAAGGTGGCATTCTCATCCGGCGCCGTTATGGGCCTGACTGTCGTCGGTCTCGGCCTGACCGGCGTGAGCGTCGTGTATCTCGTGTTCAGGAATATTGTGAACGCCGCCGAGCTCTCCAACATACTCTTCGGTTTCGGGTTCGGGGCGAGCTCCATAGCCCTCTTCGCCAGGGTTGGCGGCGGTATTTACACCAAGGCCGCCGACGTTGGAGCGGACCTCGTAGGTAAGGTCGAAGCCGGTATACCCGAGGACGATCCCCGCAACCCCGCGGTCATCGCGGACAATGTGGGGGACAACGTAGGTGACACCGCGGGTATGGGGGCGGATCTCTTTGAGAGTTACGTGGACTCCATAATTGCGACCATAGCCATCGGCGTGATGTTCGCCGCAGTGGCCGGTGATATAGTGCTCCTCCCGCTCCTCATAGCGGGAATAGGCATCGTGTCCTCCATAATCGGGATTTTCACCGTCGTCGGGCTGAGAAACGAGGACCCCTCCAAGGCCATGAACATGGGCGTCATAGTTAGCGCCGTGGTGATGGTTATCCTCTCTGGAGTAATCATATACTACCTCGGGCCATCCGGTTTCCCTATCTTCGACCGGACTGTGCCGTGGTACTACGTTTTCATCGCACTCATATCCGGTCTGCTGGCGGGCATAGTGATCGGGTTCGCCACGGAGTACTATACGTCCGATAAGTACAAGCCGACCCAGGAGATAGCCCAGGCGAGTACCACGGGGGCGGCGACCAATCTCATCACGGGCATGGCCGTTGGCATGCTGAGCACCGTCGTGCCCATTGTGACCGTGGGCTTTGCGATACTCATCGCCTACTACCTCGCGGACCTCTACGGCATAGCCATAGCAGCTGTGGGGATGCTCAGTACTCTCGGTATGACACTCAGCATGGACACCTACGGGCCCGTCGCGGACAACGCCGCAGGAATAGCGGAGATGGCCCACCTGGGCAAGGAGGTCCGCGAGAGGGCCGAGGGGTTGGACGCCATAGGGAACACAACCGCGGCCATTGGTAAGGGATTCGCCATAGGTTCCGCGGCTCTCACCGCCCTTGCGCTATTCGCAACGTACACCAACAGCTTCCCCGCAGGGATAAGCATGGACATATCCGATCCGGCGGTCACCGTGGGCATATTCATCGGAGCTTTAATGCCCTTCCTCTTCTCCGCCCTCGCCCTCAAGGCGGTGGGCAAGGCCGCCGAGGACATGGTGAACGAGGTGCGCAGGCAGTTCAGGGAAATAAAGGGAATACTTGAGGGCAAGGCGAAGCCTGATTACAACAGATGCATCGCCATATCCACCGAGGCTGCGATAAAGAAGATGATCCTCCCCACGCTCCTCGCCATTGTTGTGCCCATCGTCGTGGGCGTCATCCCAGGCATGGGTGCCAAGGCAGTTGGCGGCCTGCTTGCGGGCTCCATCGCCTCCGGGTTCCTCCTCGCTATTTACATGGCCAACGCCGGAGGTGCGTGGGACAACGCCAAGAAGTACATAGAGAAGGGCAACTTCGGAGGCAAGGGAAGCGATGCTCACAAGGCAGCGGTTGTGGGCGACACCGTGGGCGATCCTTTGAAGGACACGGCGGGGCCATCGCTGAACATACTCATCAAGCTGATGAGCATCGTGTCCCTGATATTCGCCTCTTTCTTCGTGCTGTGATATCTTTTTATACTTTCTCCCCTTTTCTCGTGGTGGATGAACTGGAAGATCCCCTCTGTCATGCTTCTTATCCTGCTCCTTTCCTCCGTTTTAGCCGGGAGTACGGCGGCGCAGGTGTCCCCCGATAGTTTTGAGGAGTACGTGAGCGGGGGCAAGAGTTTCTCCATACACTTCGCCGTGTTCAACGAGAGGAACGAGACCCTGTTCTTTTATGTATCCATCCCCCACTTGACCGACTGGAAGGTGTCCAGCGACCCCGAGAGCGGGATAATCAAGCCCCACGAGGCGAGGAAGGTCACCGTGACCTTCACTGCACCCAGGGCATCGCTGAAGGAGGTGTGGTACATTCACCTAGCCGTGGACCTTTACAACGAAACAGGGCTCGTTGGCTCCCAGGACATCTCGGTGAAGATACACTTTGAGAGGCACATCCTCGGCGGCTCGTACTTCGATATTCCCTTCCCCGTGGAG
>WAOY01000100.1 GCA_015520985.1 DHVE2 group archaeon | reverse complement strand
TATCATCTCCCTGCGAACCTTCGTCGCGCTCCTGACGATAATGGCATCCAGATCGCCCACGTGATTCACCAGCTCTTCCTTGGGTATCTGCGTTAAATCCACCACATCGAGCCCTTTGCTCCTGAGAAGCTCGACCCCCTCGCTCGCAATGGGATCGCATATCCCCACCTTCATTCAATACACCCCTTTTGCCTCGAGAATCTCATCGATTGTGTCAAGCAGAGCCATAATGTCGCCTGGCTGCACTTGCCCCATGTGCGCAATCCTGAACGTCTTCTCCTTGAGTTCGCCGTAGCCGTTGGAGAGCATCATTCCCCTTTTCATCAGCTCGCTGTTCAACTCTTTTATAGAGATTCCGTAAGTGTTCTTAATGGTAGTAACGGTAACGCTTTCATAACTGGGTTCTGCGAACAATTCAAATCCCCTCTTCTTGACCCATCTGTGCACAATTTCCCGCATTTTGAGATGCCTCTCATAGCGGGCCTGCATTCCCTCCTTCAGCATAAGGTCAAGCTGGGCGTCCATGGCGTAGAGCAATGGCACGGCTGGCGTAGTAGGGTGCTGCTGACTTTTCTCGAACCTCTTGAGCATGCGCACGAAATCAAAGTAGTATCCTTTGTTTTTCATATTTCTGCTTCTCTCCATAGCCTCCTCGCTTACAAAGGCGACGGCGAGGCCCGGGGGGAGAGCGAGGGCCTTCTGCGAAGATGCTATCACAACGTCGTAGTTGTCGATATTTATCATATCCCCGCCAAGCGATGAGACGGCATCTATGGCTATGAGCGTATCGTTCTCATGCGCTATCTTCGCAATATCATCTGTTGGATTCCTCACGCCAGTGGATGTCTCATTGTGTATCTGCGCGAGCAGCTCGTATTTTTTCTTCTCCATCGCTTCCGCTATCATCTCAGGCTTTACCGCCTTGCCCCAGTCGGCCCAGACGAGATCCGCCTCCTTATCGTTCGCGAGGCTCATCTCGTACCATCTCTTGCTGAATGCCCCGCATGCGCCGTGCAAAACGTATTTCTCAGCGAGATTCCGTATGGTGCCTTCCATCACCCCTGAGCCGCTTGAGGTGAACACCATAGCATAGTGCTTCGTTCCGAAGAATTTCTGCAATTTCTCCACGATCCCACCGTAAAGGTCACTCATCTCGGAAGTTCGGTGCCCTATAACGCGCTGGGCCATCACCAGGCGCACTCGATCATCCACTTCCGTTGGTCCGGGTATGAACAGCTTCGGGGTATTTTCAATCATACGATCACCGCAGGTATATCTCTTCGAAGGATATTTAACTTTCTATTCCGCAAGAAAAGTGACGAAAATCGTCATCGCCTCCGCCTCACGAAGGCGATGATTATCAGGAGAGGTGCTAAAAATGCGATATTCGAGAATTCTGGTACTTCATTCCAGTTAGCTGTCTCGGTGGTAACGTCTTGGATGGTGAAGGATGCGGGGTTGTTGGGGCCTGAATAACTTCCTGTCCCAGTGCCGCTCCAGGATACAAACTGGTACTGCTTCCCCCCTGAATTCACCGGTGAATCGACCCATATCTGCACGGTGCACCCTGCATCGTACCATCCAGAGCCAGGATTGCTGTATTGTTGATCCGCCCCAAAGTACTTACCTGATGAATAGCCAGTATCGTATGCGGTCTGTATCGTAAGGTAGAACTGCTCGTAGTAATACCCATATATGCTAGTAGATGATGTTATGGTTCCACTTGGTGGGCTCTGCGATATCCACCTGTGTCCCGCAGCATCGTTGGAGAGATTGGATTCTGCCGCATAACTATATGAAGATCCACGATCCACATAAACAATCCAATATTCCTCGTCGTTTGGATAAACATAGGATGTACTTCCGAAGAGTTCGTACGATACCTCAACCCCGTTATTTTTGCTCATTGGAGTATGTGTTCCTGCATTCTCCGTAACCGCATGGAACTCCACCTTGTATCCACACCACACAAACAAAGTGTAATTTCCGTAATCTGAGGAGCTACCCGGATGAACATCCACATACCAATAGCCAGCACTATCAGAACTTTGTAACTGATAGAGAATATAGTCCACCTGCCCCAGCCCGGTATTTGTGCTAGTTGCCTTCGTATTTCCACCGGGGTCGTAAAGAGTGAGGTCAAAGTTAGCATTTGGGTTGGGTTTCATCCAGAAATAGATATACGCACCAGAAGAAATCCAAGATGATGGAACGTAGAATTTCCACTGATCCGACGAGTCATAGTACGTGTATCCACCATAATTTGATATGAGATATCCAGCATCGCTGACGCCCTCTACAGAGCTTATATCAACAAAATCCTTATCATCCGGACCACTGGTGAACCAGAACCTGAACCAATCTGCCTGACCGCCAGATGCATATATCATAATCTTCCAGTATCCGGATGAGTCCGCAGTGAAGGTTATGGCATCCTCGGCATTACCCGCGTTTGTGGAAGAGGCCTTCTGATTGCCGCTTGGGTCATAAAGGTAAAGGTCATAGTTGTACGAGGAGGGCTGCATGTGCACGGAGATGCTCACGCCTGCAGGAACGTAGAATTCATAGTAACTACCTGCATAAATGCCATATCCCCAGTAATTTGCCCCGGAATAGTAGGTTACCCTTGTGGGAGAGTCCCATGGATCGTTGAAGCATATCCCGCCATACATCGGATCGCTACCACCATTGGAATCATATATACCCAACTTCGCCTCGTTGTCGTCATCGCTTTCGATGACAAACCAGTCATCCGCACTTCCGTCCCCACCGGATGTATGCACGTAAGGCGTGGTCGACGCCCCGCTCCACGTCTTCGTAGTGATGTAGTATGTGAAGGTAGCGCTCCCGAAATTGTCGTCATCACCACACAGCGCGCTGTCATCCTCCCAGTTTTCAATTCTAACATATGCCGTAGTTCCGGTGTTATTGCTATTTGTAACAATCACCTTGGCGTTCCAGCTATCGTCATCATCCCTTACCGCGGTAGTGTACACCCACGAACCGAGAGTTATCTTAACATATCCATCGTTATCCCCATTACAGTCACTTGTACCACTGTACCATCTAACAAGCTGAAAAGTCACCGTATGAGTCACTGCTCTGCTCCCCCTGGTGCTCCAGTCAGTCAAACGCGCCTCCTTCGAAGGATAAACCGCTAGAAAAGGCCCGATCATGGCGTCGTCTATACTTTTGATACCTTTGGCAATCTCAAAGGCAAAATGCCAATCATCAATGCCAGAAGAGAGTTTATACGCCATCCACTCCAAAGTTCTTATTTGTTTCTCGTCGTACCAGTTGAGTATATAAGGATTATCGTAATTCCTCCCGACCGTTCTCAATTCCTCCAGATCGTGCACCCAGTGGAGTATCTCCCAGTTCTTCGTCTTCGTGGTCAAGTTAGTCCATTCCTCCCGGAATATGCTTTCGTTGAGCAGTTCAACGCGGTAAATTGGTCGCATGCCCTCTTTCTGGATGATCTCCTTCATCCGTAGGGCAGCATAATCTTCCTCCTTGAAATGCGAAACGTTGCCATCAACGAAATCTGCCCCAGTGAATACATGGGTCCTCTCGTCGCCTATCTCCAGATCGAGGGATGAGATCCAAGCGGTCAATTCATTCAGGTCAACCTCGTCGTAATACGTATCAACAAGTATCCTAGCAAACGCTCCGGCGATGCGATCATCGTCCGGGTGCAAAATAACCATGGAGTTCCCCAGAGAGTTACTTAATATGGAAGTATTCATCTCCGAACTGTTGGATAAATCGGGATTCAAATCAACGGATTTGGCGAAGGGCTCGTGGGCCATATCAACGTAGAGGTCTCCGTAGCTAACAACTCTATACAGAACTTCGCGATTCCTTATATCTATGGGCAACCGCATCTCCAGCCGGTCCCACCCCTGGGCCAGGTCCCGGGATTCGTCGAAGGATATGCCCTTCTTCACGAACTTCCCGTTTTCGTACTCGTAGTACTCATGCCCCAGAATTCTCCCTCCCTGCCCGTACAAACGGAACAGGTACTGCGCCTTTATCCCGCCTATCTCGTAGCCCTCATTCCCACTCACGTACACCTCAATATAGTCGTACGGGTATATCGGCTCCGCTCCCTTCGGAGGCCCGATGTACACGCTTATTTCCTTACCCCTGTACTCCGCCGGAAACTCATCGCTATCCGGTATCGTCGTGTTCAGCCAGTAATCTTCTCCATGGGGATAGTCTGGGATGCCATCTCCATCCACGTCCGGCACGCGGTTCCCATTCACTACAACATAACTTTCATCGTCAGGAATCCCGTCATTGTTGAAATCATGCGGGTACGGGTCCTCGCTGTCAGGCACGCCATCCCGGTCGCTGTCTTTAGGACCCGAGCTCTGCACAGGTATCAAAACACCGGACGCTATCTCGCCCCGGGTCTGCAGGTAGTAGTACGATTCACCCTCATCCACGTACTTCGCGAAGCTCACTATGTCCTCATTTGGTGCTGCATCCCCCCTCGTGTCATTGCTCCTGTACGGCGCCCAGTCCACGTACACGCCATCTACCTCCGGCTTCGCTGGCTTCGCTCCAACATAGTATCCATCGCCCATACTGTAACTGTACACATTCAAGCCAAGAATACTGCCCACTCTCGGCATAAGCTTCGTGCCGTTCTGCGCTCCGCCCGCATAGTACACCTCTATCTCAACACTCCTCTCCACCCTCAACTCCCTGCTCAGCTCGATGTACTCACCCGTGCTTCCGCTCCCTATTACCTCACCATTCGCGTACAGATCTACCCGCACATCTCTGCCCATATTCTCTATCTCCAGCCCCCTAACGTCCACAGCATTCACGTACGTGTTGTTCAGGTACAGCGTCCCTATTCTGGTGCCCTCTTTGGCTACGCCTCCCCCTACCTTCATCTCACCCACCAGCACCGGCCTGAAAAGCCCTATCGGCGCGGTGCTATGGTACCCGTTGATCACCTGTATGAGCGAGCCTGTAAACAGGATGTCCTTGGGGACACGCAATTCCACCCCTTTCGAACCACCGGCAACCTTCACACCACCCACACTCTTCCAGCCGCGCCAGTCGTGCGTATCGTTTGATTCAAACCTGTAAATAGTGCCGCCAAGGGAACTACCTGATTTGTATATTGATATTCGATACTCCAAACCCAACGAACCATAAGAGAAACCGGTGGACGCATCGGCATCGTTGTCCACCAGTATGTCGAGACCGGAATTGAGGTCTATGGTGCCACCTACTTCAAAATAGTAATAATCCCCATACTCACCCAGTTTCAGGGTAGATATGGAGTCGTCAAATGTGCCGTAAGATTTCACAGAGGACCACTCCACCAGACGACCATCAACCACGTACGGAGGATTGTAGAACATAATTACGGCAAAAGCCGCCAGGATTATCACCGCCACCAGCCCAATCACGAAGAATCTGCTCCTGCGAATTGCATGTTCCCTGCGGGACGGGCGCACACCAAAGCCGTTAACGAGACCGTTCTTGAACCGCGTCTTTTTATCCGGTTTCTCCGACACCTCGGATTTCTCCCTCCTGGGCACAGTGGTTGCCGCAGCGCTTATAAGAGGTATCTCGGGCTTCTTTTCCAGATCTTCATCCCTGGTATCCTCAGCTGAAAAGCCCTCATCTTTAAGGAGGTCAATCCGCAAGGATACATCCAGAGCCTCCTCCATATTGCCTAAGGATTCGTATAGCTCCTGAAGCTTCTCCCAGAGGGATACGTCCTGCGGATTCTTCGCGAGGGCCACAAAAACATTAACGTATTCTGCTATGCTCTTTTCGTACTCTTCCAGATCCATGGACTTTATCTGATACCCGCATTTCCCACACTCGTACTCGAGCTCCGTGATCACGTTGCCGCACTTGGGGCATATAGTCTCCTTGGCTACGAGTTCATCTGGAATCTCTTCATCCTCAAGCTCATTTGCAGCCTTTATTATCAGATACGCAATGTACTTGCTCACATTCAAAAGAGAGGCGATTTCATCGGGTGTTGAACTCCTTATCTTCTCTAGATCGTAGCCATTGTTCAGTAATATTCTCGTTCTCTCCTCACCCACGAAAGGGAGGGGCATGACCCGGGTCATCAAACGATATATGAAACAGCATGTAAATAAGAGTTTCGGACTATTCTGCCCCATTTTCACATCTGTGAAGGATAAGGCTAGCACAAAAAAATATTTAGGACATCCGTGAATTTCCAAAGCATGCAGCCCGCGCTGATGGTGGATTACAGGGAGCGAAGAATAATCCCACTCCTAGAAAAAACCCTAGATTTCAACGTCGCAAACCTCCAGGTGGGAGATTTCCTGATAATCCGCGGAGATTCCTGCATGCTTGTGGAGAGAAAAGAATCCGTAGATTTTGTGCAGAGCATGCTCAACAACCGCCTGTGGGAGCAGATGCGCAGGATGCTTGTCGATGAGGTTCTGGGAAAGAAGGTGGTCAGGAGGGCGCTTGTGATACACGGGAGCATATCCGAGGCGATAGAGGATCGCAATATAGGGTGGAACAACGTGATGGGCGCGATGATGGACATACAGTACAATTATCGCATCCCGGTTTTCCACGCCGAGGACGACGATGCGCTCCTGGAATTCCTGAGGATTGCGGTTAAGAGGGAACTGGCTGGGAAGAACGAGGAGGGGATCAAAGAACTATGGGCAAGGCCCATCCCCAAGAGGGAGATGAGCGATGAGGACTGGCGCGTATACGTTCTCTCCTCCCTACCCTTCGTGGGAGAGAAGCTCGCGAGGAAACTGCTGGAGCATTTCGGCACGATAGAGAAAATCGCGCGGGCGAATATAATTGAATTGAAGAAAGTGCCGGGCATAGGCGACAAAAAAGCGAGGAGGATTTACAGGGTGTTTCACTGAAACCTTCATGCACGAGCGGATAGAAAAAAGTTAATCTTCATATTTTTTCCATAACATATCGTTCTCTACGTCTTCTTCTGACATCCCTTTTTCGTCCACCCTTAATCTGTCTC
>WAOY01000099.1 GCA_015520985.1 DHVE2 group archaeon | reverse complement strand
GGTTTCAGGATTCCGGTGAGCATGCGTATCGTCGTTGTCTTCCCCGCGCCGTTGGGCCCGAGGAATCCGAAGATTTCTCCCCGATGCACCTCAAAGTCAATGTGGTCCACCGCGAGAAGTTCGCCGTAGTACTTGGTGAGGCCTCTCACCTCTATAACATTCACATGACGGCATGGGTTTGAACTATTTTGATGTTTCTGCCCGCATAGAAAAATTCGAAGCGGGAGAAAATTTTAAGATAATTTGAAATACCAATTAGGCATGCCGAAAAGCATGTACGACGAGATATTTGAGCCGATAGAGATCGGAAAGGTCAACGTTAAAAACCGCGCAATATTCCCTCCGATTTCCACAAATTTTGGGAAAGAGGACGGACATCTCAGCGAGTTGTTCATAAGGCATTACGAGACCCGGGCCCGGGGAGGCGTTGGATTGCTCATAGTGGAGAACTCATGCGTGTCGTATCCCGAGGGAAAGCACGGAGCATACGAGCCGCGCATCGACTCGTGGGAGTTCTTCAACGACTGGCAGAAATTCGCAAAGAGATTGAAAAATTACGATTCCGCGATTTCCGTCGAGCTCACTCACGAGGGGTGGAAGAAGAGAGGCGTGGATTTCCTGAGCGATGAGAAGATACGGGAAATAATCGAATCGTACGGCACCGCCGCTGAGATCGCGTGCAAAGCGGGATTTGATATGGTAGAAGTGCAGGGAGCGCACGGGTTATTGGTGAACCAGTTTCTATCGCCTTTGACAAATACCAGAGAGGATTCATGGGGCGAACGAACGAAATTTGCAATCGAAATAAGAAAAGAAATCGCGAAGCGCTGTGGCTGGGATTTTCCCGTCACGATTCGCCTCGCCGTGGATGACTTCTTAGATGGGGGAATAACCCTCGAAGAGGGTAAAAGAATCGCAGACGTGCTTCAAGATTACTATCAGATGATCCAAGCGGATATTGGCCTAGGTCCCAAAGAACTTCGCCTGGAGCCGATGCCCTTCCAGCAGGCATGGCGCGCGTATCTGGCTGAGAAAATCAGACCGTTAAAGGTGCCAGTCGCCGCGGTCGGCATGATCCGCGAGCCGGAGGTCGCGGTGGAGATAGTGAGAAACAAGGCGGACATGATCGTTCTGGGAAGAACGCTAATTGCGGATCCGGAGTGGCTGATCAAGGTGCGTGAGGGAAGAGTGAATGAAATAAGGAAATGCATAGGGTGCAGCGAGTGCATCAAGGCGAGGCACGACGAGGACACGCGCATAAGGTGCGGGGTGAATCCGCAGGTGGGCAGGGAGATAGAAATAAGAAGGGCGAGTGCGCGGAGGAGGGTGGTCATCGTGGGCGGAGGACCCGCAGGGCTCGAAGCTGCGAGGATCTCCGCCATGCGAGGGCACGAGGTGCACCTCTTCTACGATGAGTTCGGCGGCGCCCTGAACCTCGCGAAGATCCCGCCTGGAAAGGAGAAGATTCAGTGGCTCATAGATTACTACAGGGCAGAACTGGAGAAATACGGCATAGAGATGCACGACAAAAAGGCGCTGAAGGGCGACGTGGAGTCCCTGGAGCCAGACGTGGTTATCCTCGCCACAGGCTCTAAGCCCTTCCTTCCGTGTCCACCCCTGCGCAATTTCGTTTACCTCTTCGACGAGGTGCTGCGCGGAGACGTTAAGTTCGAGGGAAAGAAAATAGTCGTGGGCGGAGGTGGCCTAGTTGGATGCGAAACCGCAAACATGCTCGCGGAGAGCAACGAGGTAATAATCGTTGAGATGCTTCCAGAACTTGCGATGGGTATGGAAACACTTTCGCGCAGGGTGCTCCTCAGGGAACTCGAGGAAAAGAACGTCGCCATGTTGACGGGAACGAAGATCGTGGACGTCGGGCGCAGGGAGATAATCGTGGAAAGGGACGGTGAGCAGATGCTAGTGGAGGCAGACGCTCTCATTGCGGCATTCGGGAGCAAGCCATACATACCCTTCAGGATAGAAGGCGTGCCGAACTACATAATCGGCGACGCGAGCAGCGTGAGAAACATATACAGTGCCACCAAGGAGGGCTTTGAGGTAGCGATGCGGATTTGAGGCGAGATTTTTAATACCCTTTCACCATTATTATCTCAATGCCCCCGAGGATGCCCGAGGATATCCGGCGAGGAGTTGAAGAGAAGGGAGGGTTGGAGGGGATACTCCTGAATGTCCCTTCAAAGAAGGAACTGGAAACCCTTGCAAAGATTCACTCGGCCCTCGGGGACCCGCTTCGCCTTCGCATAATCTGCTTTCTCAGGGTGCAGGAATCCTGCGTGTGCCTCCTGCGAGAGGTCGTGAAGATTCCGTATTCAAAGCTCTCATACCACCTCTCCGTGCTCAAAAACGCTGGGCTGATTCGCGGGGAGAAGAGGGCAAATTTCATCATCTATTCTCTCACCCCGCTTGGGAGGAAGTACGCAGAAGATACTTGCAGGCGAAAGCCCTGATCCTGCACACTTCTGTGGCGGAAGAGTTAAATACTCCTTCTGCTTCGCCAAAGTGTTTCAAAAAAAATTGAAATAAGGTGAGCCGAAATGTTCCGCAAGGTGCTGTTCCCGACGGACTTTAGCGAAGGGTCAATGCGAGCAATACGCAAATTCAACCGCGAAAATCAGTGCGAGGTGGGCGAGTGCGTGATACTGCACGTCGTAGACGAAGGTCACTTGGAAGACCTGCTCAACGGCTACTCGTATCTCTACAACAGCGAGGAAAAGGAGATCAGGGAGATTGAGGAGAAACTCATCGAGAAGGCGAGGAAAGAACTGGAAGAAAGGGCGGAGAAATGCAGGGAGATGATGGATGCGAAGAATATCAAAACTATTGTGAGGATAGGGATTCCCTACGAGGAAATAGTCAAGGTGGCCGAGGAGGAAAACGTGTCGCTTATACTCCTCCCTTCGCATGGAAAGCTGGGATACTCGCATGAACTGCTGGGAAGCACAACCATAAGGGTGCTGAGGAAGACGAAGAAGCCGGTTCTGATAATAAAAACCCACGAGGAGGAATGAAAATGGACTACCTGCGCTTGAAGAACCATCTGGATAAGTTCCTGCCCGTGTACGTGATCCTCGCAATGGTCCTTGGCTTCGCCGTTGGGATGAGCATAGACGTGGAGAAATACAAGGAGATATTCCACTGGCTGAACCTTGCAGTCGTGATATCTATGATTTACCCCATGATGATAAACCTGCGCCTCGGAGAATTGAAGAATTCGATGAAGCAGGGGAAGCAGCTTGCGATAGGTCTAACCATGGGTCTCGTGGTCGCCCCTCTCCTCATGTGGTTCCTCATCTACCTCGTCTCCCTGTTTCACCCACTCAATCCGCAACTAGCGCTTGGTCTAATGCTCGCCATGGTGGTTCCCTGTTCGTCCATGAGCATCGCCTACACGGGGTTCTCTGAGGGAAACCTCGAACTTGCGACGATAATAGTGGCGTTCAGCTTCATCCTCGCGATAATCACTGTGCCCGGCTGGCTCGCGCTCTACGCTGCTTCATCGAGCATATCCGTGCCAACGATGCTCCTGATAATAACGATAATCGAGGTCGTCTTCGTTCCGATGTTCTTCGGGATACTTACGAGGCATTACCTGATAAAGAAGAAGGGGACCGAGGGATTCTTGCGAATCAAGCCCCTCTTCCCGGCGATATCCCTCATCGGGATGTACACCATCGTCTTCCTGATATTCATGGAGAAGGCAAAGTTGATAGCGAAGAAGCCGGAGATGGTCCTCATCGCCCTCGTGCCCCTCGTTCTCTACTACCTGATCTCCCTTGGACTTCTAACGTACCTCAACCGCGCACTTGGGATAAGCTACCGCGACCACATGGCAATAACGTTCCCCTCGGTGGGAAAGAATGAGGGCACGGCGATGGCCATAGCCATGAGCGCTGGAATGGGACTAATGGCCATACCCCCCGCGGTGACCCCGCTCCTGCAGATTCCCTTCCTCGTGGGCTACGTGAAGATGTGGAGGAAAATAGCGAAGATGTGGAATTGCGAGAGCGTGAAGAATAAAGATTAACGCCACCTTTCCCCCTTTTTTGATGGCAAAGGCAAAATAGGAGCGGAGCATAGCATTAGTATATGAGAATTCGCAGGGCGGTGCCTGGCGACCGCAAAGGTATCGAAGAAATCGCGATGTTGACGTGGGAGGGCGAGGACTACCTGGGCTGGAAGTTCATACGCAGAGTGCCCGAGAGCGTAGAATACCTGAGGAGGAAATCCCACATATACGAATGCAGCGGCGCAAAATTCCTGGTGCCAAGGGATTACGAGTCCTCCTTCGTGCCCTTCCGCATATCCAGGGATTACGTGGAGAAAACCCTGCCCTGCGTGCACCGCCTGGC
>WAOY01000098.1 GCA_015520985.1 DHVE2 group archaeon | reverse complement strand
CCTCTATGTCCTTCATCACCTCTCTCCCGAGGTTGGCGAAGAACGCCATCAGCGCGAATATGGTCATCAGGGCCATGTTCCCGAATATAGCCCCGCCGAAAACGAAGAGCATGCCGACGAGGATACTTACTGCGACGTTCCCCACGAAACCCTCGTACTTCAGCGATGACTCGTAGAGGAGAAGGATGAACACCGCGTATGACGCTATGAGAAGGGCGCAGGTGGAGATAAGGTACGATGCGAGTATACCAAGGGAAAAAAGAATTGCGGAGTAAACCACCGCGTTCCCTGGGGATATCTCCCCCGAGGGGATGGGCCTCTCGGGATGGTTTATCTTGTCCACCTCGCGGTCGTAGTAGTCGTTTATGACGTTCCCCCCGGAGGTTATGAAGAAAACGGTGAGCATACCCAGTAGCAAGTCCACCGGGCGGGAGAATACGCCAGTCCCCATCGAAATCAGGCCGACGAGAAGAACGGCCAGGGAGGCCATGGCGCAGTTGAGGGGCCTGAGGATCCTAACGTAGGGATTCACGGCATCCTATATCGCCTACGCATATAATTATTTTCGCAATTGAGCGATAGATATTTATTGCTGAAATAAGTTAAGGTCTCCGATACACATGAGCGGGAGGGTTCTGACGTATCCCATAGCGGAGAGGATAACCAAGGAAGTCCTGGACGAACTCGCGCACTATTCCTCGTACCGCAGATTCCGGGAGATAATGGGCAAGGATCTCGAGGTAGGCGTGGTGGTTTACGGGCTGAGAGACGAGGAGATAGAGGAGATAAGGAAGGTGGATGATAACTTCAAGATCATAGACTCGGAGCAGTACCTGGACGAGCTGAACAATTTCATAGGCGATCTCTATGACTCCGGAAAACTGGAGGTTAAGAGGAGGAAGAAGTACTACTGCGAAAACTGCAACGCCTACTTCGACCAGGAGGAGGTGGAGTTCAAAAACGAGAAGGTGGTTTACGACATAATCCGCGTCAGGATAGGGAGGAGGCTCTACTTCATAGACAAGCTCCCCTCCGGATCCGAGCCCGTGGGTGTGTCCATAAACGACTCCGATGACCTCATATACGTGAAAATGGACAAGGAGACGTGGATCTCGCCCGCCAGCATGCGGGCGATACTTGTGAGGGACATAGAGGTGCCGGAGGAGGAGATAAAGACAGCCAAACTTGACAAGATAAAGAAAAAGACGAAGCTAACCGGCTACGTGATAACAGGCAATGTTAAGACGGGCTACATCACCAAGGAGAACATGGACCTCTACGAACTACCCAAGGTCATATCATCATATTCGGTCATATACTCCGTGGAGAACGTCACACAGGTACCCACCTGTCCCAAGTGCGGGAGAACACTCCAGGAGATGATCATTCCCAAGCTGCAGGTGAAGTTCGGGGAGGAGAGGATAGACATATCCTCTGAGCTGGGATCCTACAAGATACCCATACTGTACTGCGACTCCTGTGGTCACTTTGAATACGGTTCCCGGGTGAAGGACTGCCCCGTGTGCGGCAACGTAATGGAGGCGCGTTTCTTCTATGATTCCCGCATAGTCACCCTGGGGGCGTACTACCACGAGATAAAGGAGACCCCGGAAATTTCGTTCATTCACGAGAAGCGGGGCCGGTACGAGAGGCTGGAAAAGCTCCTGGAGGCTGCCGGGAAGAAGATTTCCAGCGGGAAGGTCATCCTCAGACACAGGTTTCCGGAGGACGATGTCCCCCTGGCGGCGTACCTGCTGAAAAAGAGGGGGATAGTGGAGGTAGATCCCGCGAAACTAAGAAAGATGAGGAACATGCTGGAAAACCTACGTGTGTACTCCGAGATATACGGGATAACCGAGCCCCGCGATAAACTGGACAGCTGGCTAGTCCGGCGGGGTGAGGAGGTCAAGAGGGAGTTCAACAGGAGGATCTCCTCGGGCAACTTCGCCGAGGCTTTCAACACTCTCTACAACTTCGTGGTAAAGGACTTCTCAAGGCTATACATAGGGATGAAGAGGAAGGAGCCCATGGTCCGGCGCGTCCTGGAGGATGCAGCGAGGATGTACTACGTCTTCGAACCCGAGTTCTCCAGGGAACTCATGGGGAAGATGGGTATTGAGAGCATTGTCGTGGCCATGGAGGACGTCCCCGAAGTGCCAGGGATGGAGGTTGTTAAGGAAGTTGTCCGCAAGATAATGAAGTTCAGGAACGAGCGGGATATGCCCAGGAGGGAGCCGATAAAGAAGATAGTGTTCGTGACCGACAGGGCAGAGGAGATAAAGGAGTTCACGGAGAGAATAATGAAGTTCACGAATATCCTGGTGTTCAACGCCACCGACAGGTGGGACGAGATGGAGCTAACCATAGAACCGAATCTGGAGGCAATAAGCAGGATGTATCGGGCCTGGGCCCCCAAGATCGCGTTTCTTCTGAAGAGGAAGAACGTTAAGGACGTGATGGATGCCCTGAACAAGGGCGGCTACACCATGGGTATAGAGGGATTCATAATCAAGATAACCCCCGACATGGTGCGCTACGTGGAGAAGGTGCCCAAGGGCTACCTGAAGGTGAAGACCAAGTACGGCGACATGTATGTGAATTCCGAGAGGGACATCACCAACATGCGCATCAGGATGGTCAACGAGGTGATAAGGAGAATAAACTACATGCGCAGGGACATAGAGATGGAGTACGATGACCTCATAGACGTGTGCATATCCACCGATGACTACATCACCAGGATACTCAAGGGCTACGTGGACGAGATAAAGGAGAGAACCCGGGCCAGGAGCGTGGAGTTCAGATACATAGAGTACGCCTACGTGGTGGAGTGGCCCATAATGGACTTCGACGTGACCATCGGGATAAATCCGCTGTTCAAGAAGTGGGTGATAAAGGCTTTCCAGAGTATTCCTGGGATTGCGGAGAGCAAGGCGGAGTTGCTGTTCCACATGGGATACGGGAGCATATACGAGCTCATGCAGGCTTCTCCCACCGAGCTGGCAGATATTCCCGGATTCTCCCTCAACACCGCCAACAGGATAAGGGAGTATTTATTCGAGAATGCCTTCAAGCCCAGGGTGGAGAAGGGCAAGGAACTATGCCCATTCTGCGGCACCGAGCTCAGCGAGGAGGACGACTTCTGCCCCAGGTGCGGTGCGCCCATCAGGGTGCACATGGAGAGGAAGGGAGTGGAAGAGGGCAACGTCTACGTCGCCTTCGGCGATTTCTCGAAGATAGTGACCATAGCGGCCTCGCAGTTCCAGGACGTTAAGAAGTTGCTCATAACGAAGGACGACCCTGACGAGGTCAAGAAGGAGTACAACCTGAAGAACGTGAACATCGTGTGGATCTCCTACGTACCATCGCCCAAGAGCATCAAGCCCAAGGAGCTGGAAAAACTGAAGGACATAATAGAGAGGAATCTGGGTCGTGGAGCGAAGGTGATCATGTGGGACGCCTTCGATTTCATGGTCGCAATCAATGGCTTCGACAGGATGCTGGACTTCCTCAAGGAGATAAGGGAGGACGTTAAAAGCACCAACACCATCCTTCTCTTCAACGTGGAGGAAGTGGAGGAAGAGGATGACATACATCGCCTCAACGAGGTGGTGGACGGAAAGCTCTAATCCAGAATCTCAACCTTGTCCCCCTCTATTCTCACCCGCGATCCGTTCTTTATGGACGAGATATCCACCCGGTCAACTGTGGGAATCTCTGCTATTATCGCACCTGCGACCACTATTGGCTCGGCTTCCTCAACTATCATAGCAACCGGCGCCTTGCCATAATATTTGAGGGCGTATATGGTGTAAGAGCCCACGGTGCTCCCGGCGCCCCGAGGAAAGACGAAGATTTTACCAGATATATCCCCGCAGCCCTGCACGTAGCCCCTCTGGGGATCTATATCACCGAGGATCACCACGGGTTTTTCGCATTTCACCACGGTGCCTTCAGCTTTGCCCGGATAGATGACGCGCCCCCGGAGAATCATTCCACCACGCTCCTGAGCAGTTCGTATAGATTTCTGACCTTCACCTCAGCGCCTCCAAATCTCTCCTTCCTGAGGTACATTGCAGCCTTGCCCGAGTTCGTTCCTATGCGATGATAGATTTTGGCGGCATTGCTCACCACCACGCAGGTATCCTTCATAACCACGCCCCCGAATTCTCTTATAACTTTCACGCACTCTTGGCATTGCTCAATGGTGCTCCTGGCAGCGAAGATCCAGAGCTCCACGCCCCTCTTCTTCCTC
>WAOY01000097.1 GCA_015520985.1 DHVE2 group archaeon | reverse complement strand
GTCTCCGAACATGTTGGATGTGACGAGGACATCGTACTTCTCAGGATTCTTCACGAGCCACATGGCCTGCGCATCGATGTTGGTCTCCCAGAGCTCGATGCCCGGGTACTCCTTGGCTATTTCCCTGGCGACTTCCACGAACATGCCGCTGGTTTCCCTGATCACGTTGGGCTTCTCCACGACGGTGACGCTCTTCGCACCATATTCCTTCGCATATTCGAAGGCTGCGCGTATTATCCTCTCACAGCCCTTCCTGGTAAATATCCTGAGCGATATCGCGAGCTCGTCGTTTGGCACGTCCATGAACCTCTTGAACTTGGGATGCACGCTCAATGCCTTCTTGAGATCGTCGCTCACCGGTCTGAACTCCACACCGCTGTACAGCCCCTCGGTGTTCTCCCTGAAGACCGTTATGTTGATGTTGTCCCTGTAATTGAGGGGATTTCCGGGGTATGCCTTTGC
This sequence comes from DHVE2 group archaeon, assembly GCA_015520985.1. GTDB lineage: Archaea > Thermoplasmatota > Thermoplasmata > Thermoplasmatales > Aciduliprofundaceae > JAADDK01. Next base: position 8,072 of record WAOY01000097.1, on the reverse strand, counting down.
GGGTCGCACGTTCGCGTAAAGCTGGAACTCCTGCCTGAGGCGCACTATGGGGCTGAAGTACTCCAGTCCCTTCCCCCTGAGCTCCGGCGCGAGTTCCTCCTGCGCCTCCTTCTTCGGCTTGGAAGTTATCGCTCCGAACAGCGCAACGTCGGTTTGCCTTAGAAGCTCAAGGGTCCTGTCGGGCAGGGGATTTCCCTCGCGGCGCCAGAACTCCCAGCCAATGTCGCCATACAGATACTCGGCGTCCAAGGCGATCTCGTCCAGCACTATCATCGCGGCCTCTATGACCTCGGGTCCAACGCCATCTCCGGGCAGCACGGCAATCTTGTACGTCATACCTATACCTCCACCCGCATTATTGCAGAGTGGCATTTAATCCTTTTGCCTTCGCTCCGAGATTTTAAATACCTATTGGGCATTATTGCACGCATGGATGTAAAGGATCTCGTCAGGAGGTACAGAATCCCCATCGCCTTCGCCATATCCCTGGCGGTGGTCACAGCTTCCTTCTTCGCAGGGTGGATCACCATGGTCACCTCCCCCCTGTTCGTATTCCTCGTATTCAAGTTCCTGGGAGTGTGGAGGAATAAGGAGAGGGCCATATACGGCTCGTCCGCCATAGCCGTCGGTGCGGTCATATTCCTCCTGGTGCTCTCCCAGCAGATGGCAAACGTGGAGGTCCAGGAGTTCGATTCTTACACCGGAAATTATCACATAAAAATACAGCCCTTCGCCACCACGGACTTCGACAGGGAGACGAGCATAGTGATAACGTACCACAACGAGACAAACCAGTCCCTGAGGTACGAGATAAAGAGCGTGTACGACGGTAGCGAGTACGCGAGCGGGTACCTGAACGGAACCGTGAGGGATGGAAAAACGGTGTACAGGCTCAACATGACCTTCCGCAAGGGGATCTACTACATCACCCTGCGGATGGGGAACAGCACCGACTACGGGGGAGAGGTGATAAGGGAGTACCCCAACGACCTCTTTGTGTACTTCGTTGAAAACAGCGTCTGGGTGATCCTGTGGATCATAATGCTCTACCTGCTCCTCCTATTCGGGGTGCACCAGATACGCAGGAGCATGGAGCTGAGGTCGCTGCGATATGAATAGGGCAAAGATGGCACTCCCGATGCTCCTCTACGCATCCCTGATATTTTTCCTCTCGTCCATACCTGGCAATGAGATTCCCTCCCAGGTATCCCCCTATTCCCTGCTCCTCCACTTCCTCCTTTACCTTTTCTTCTCCTTCACGATCCTCCTCTTCTTCCGGGACCCGTTCCGGGCGTACCTCTTCGGGGTCCTGTACGCTTTCAGCGATGAACTACACCAGCTCTTCGTGCCCGGGCGTTCCTGCGATCCCCTGGACTTTCTGGCCGATTCCTTGGGAGTGGCCCTGGGTATCGTGATAATCCTGGCAGCGCAAAGGATGTACGGGGAGAAACCCTTATCTACGCATAGAACATAATGCACCCGTGGATCACAGGGACGCAGAGGAGTACATGCGCCAAGGGGAGTACGAGAAGGCATACATGTTGTACCGGGAGCTAATAGAGCGAGGAACCGATGACCCCGTCGTGTACAACAACTGCGGGGTGGCCCTTGACTCTCTGGGCAGGCACTGGGACGCCATCAGGTGCTACATGAAGGCGATAGAGCTGGACAGCGAGTACGCCACCGCCTACTACAACCTCGCCAATTCCCTCGTGTTCGTGAGGGAGTACGATGAGGCGCTGGAGAACTACAAGAGGGCGCTCACCCTGAACCCCGATATGAAGGAGGCATACGTGGACCTTGCTAACCTTTACCTCATCATGGGAGACCTGGCAATGATGAGGAAAACCCTCAGGTACGCCATAGAGAGGTTCAGGGACGATCCGGAACTTGTATACTCCGCTTCCCTCGTGCTCCTGGACGCGGGGGACGTGAGGACCGCCAGAACCCTACTGGAGTACTGCCTGAGCATACGTGATGACCCGCGCTACTGGAACGCCCTGGGCAACGTGTACTTCGCGATGGAGAACTACGAGAGGGCCATGGAGTGCTACGAGAGGGCCCTTGAATTAGATGAGAGCAATGCGGAGGCGTGGAACAACAAGGGCTTCGCCCTCTTCACCATGGGGAGAATGGAGGAGGCCATAGAGTGTTATACGAAGGCGATAAGGATAAACAGGAGGTACAGGCAGGCGTGGTACAACCGCGCGTACACGTATCACGCTATGGGTAAATTGCACCTGGCGGTGCACGACTACTGGATGGCCCTACGCCTGGAGCCCATGGACGAGGTAGCCTGGAACAACCTGGGCAACGCTCTCTACAACCTCAAGAGGTACATGATCTCCATCCCCTACTTCATGAAGGCCGTCACCATAAACCCCGACTACGAGATAGCCTGGAACAATATAGGAAATGCGCTAGACAGGATGGGCATGCACCGCTACTCCATTCCCTTCCACGAGAAGGCTCTGAGCATAAATCCTAAATTTGACTACGCCTGGCACGCCAAGGGGCACGCCCTCTGCGAACTGGGGAAGCATGAGGAGGCGATGGAGTACATAGAGAGGGCCCTCGAATTGAACCAAGAGTACGGGGAGACCTGGTACTGGCGCGGCGTATGCCTCTACCGTCTGGAGCGATACGAGGAGGCAATTGAGTCCCTCAAGACCGCCATAGAAAAGGAGCCGGATCTGGTGGAAGCGTACATTCTAATAGCGGAGATATACGACCTCCTGGATTACAACGAGAGGGCATACAGGTACTACGTGAAAGCTCTCGAGATCGCCAGCGATGAGGAGAAGGCGGAAATCTACCTTAAGATGCGCCGCTACGAAGAGGCCCTCGCCACGGAAAAGCCGGAGGTCAGGGCGAGGATACTCTACCGTCTGGGCAGGTACGATGAAATTCTTAAAATTGAGGGAGACAACAAGAAATTGCGGTTCCTGAGGGCCCTGGCCTACGAGGCCCTGGGCAGATTCAGAGAAGCCCTCGAGGAGATAAAGGATCTGAGTGGGAGGGACTACGACAGGGAGCGCATGTTCATCGAGTTCCTCCTGGGTGAGAGGGAGTTCAACCCTCAGGAGTGCGACGATCGCGAGTTCTGCCTCCGGGTAGGCACGGTTCTCCTCGATGCAGGAAAATTGGAGGATGCGGAGAAAATATTCCGACGGGTGAAGCTCCCCGAGGCCTACTACTTCCTGGGCAGGATTTACGCGGCAAGGGGCGATAAAAGGAGGGCCAGGAAGTACTACGATATAGCCATAGGCCTTGGAATGGAGGTCCCGCTGGATGAACTGGAGGAGATGACCAATGAGGAGGTACCACCTGAGCAAGAAGAGGATTAAGGAAATACGCAGGAACCTCGCCATGGACGTATGGGCAGATGGAACCTTCGAGATGGTGGAGGACGGAGATATGGAAATCGTGCTTGTTGATTCCATGCCGGCGTTTTTCCTCCACGAGGGAAAGTATTACCCCACTGTGCTCATTCTCCTCAGCAACACCCCCGGGGAGAAGTACGTAACAGTGGATATGGGCGCCGTTAAGCACGTGCTGAACGGCGCAAACGTTTTCGCGGCGGGAATCGTGGAGGCTGACGAATCCATCCAGAGGGGAGACTGCGTCTACGTGCGCGACGAGAAGTACAAAAAGCCCCTGGCTGTGGGGATAGCGGAAATGGCAGGCAAAGAAATGGTAGAGGCGAAGAAGGGCATCGCCGTGAAATCGTTGCACCACTACGGAGACAAGATCTTCGATTACTCGTAGTACCTTTTGGGAAGTTCAAAAATTATGAAAGAGGTGGCCATCCAGGAGGCTCCCGCTATCAACGCCACCAGGTTCTGCCAGATACCGTAGCCAATTAGCACGGCTGGTATCCCGTATAGCAGCGTGTAAGCGAGAGCCCGGTGCATTCACTCACCGCTTTATCCGAACAGAGCTCCGAGTCCTGCTATGGCTTCCTCTTCCTTCTTCTCTTCCTCTTCTTCCTTCTTCTCCTCTTCCTTCTCTTCCTCTTTCTTCTCCTCTGCCGCCGCTGGCGCAGCCGCAGGTGCCGCCGCTGGCGCTATAGCCGCTGTCTTTATCGCCTCTTCGATGTCGATCTCACTGAGCGCGGACACCAAGGCCTTGATCCTGGCCATGTCCGGCTCCGCTCCCGCTGCCTTTATTATGTTCGCTATTGCCTCTTCGGTTATCTCCTTTCCCAGCGAATGCAGGATCAGTGCGCTATACACATATTCCATTTTCACTACCTCCTTTTTCCTTTATCCAAACAGAGCTCCGAGACCTGAGATGGCCTCCTCTTCCTTGTTTTCTTCCTCTTCTTCCTCCTTCTTTTCCTCTTCTTTCTCCTCTTTCTTCTCTTCGCTCTTCACCTCCACATGGGAGGTGGATATTAAACTTTTCAGTTCGTCGTCCAGCCCATCGCCAAGCTTCGAGGCCACGGCGAGCATCTCGCCGTAAGCCTTCGCCAGGATGAACTTGACCGTTTCGCTGTTCACGACGCCCGCGTTGACCGCTAGGTTGAGCGCCTTCATGTGGGCATTCGCGATTATGATGGGCATCGTGACCTTGGTCGGGAACGCCGCGTTCACGCTAAGATTGATCGCACTCTGAATCGCGTTCAGCACATCGCCGTATACCTTATCCGTATCGACTTCGAGCACGTCCTTGGGGAACACCATGCCGTCCTCGTAGGCGGCGCGAAGGTCAAGTCCGACGGTGAGCGGGTATATCTCCAGCTTGGTAAGTACCTGCGCGAGATCTCGGCTTATGACCTCCCCCTTCTTCACCACCACGGTGTCCTTCCTTATGACAATCTTGCCCTTCTGGATCGCCGCGGGAATACCAACTTTCTGCAGTTCGCTTATTATCGGGCCGGGCTTGAATGGTGTCTCGCCCTCATGCACCACGATGTCCTCCGGGGCTATCTCCCCACCCTTTGCAGGTGCCTTGGTCTTGGTCTTGTCGAGCATCTTGGTGAGCTTGAAGGCGTTCATATCTGTGAATATCACACCGGTCTGCCCGTCGATGTACTTCGCAAGTTCCGCGAGATTCTCCTTGCCCGCCTTCTCCAGCGCGAGTTTGATGAGGCGGTTCTTGCCGACGATGAACACCGCCTTGCCACGAAGGTTGGCGCGCATCTTCTGCATCTGTGGAGCGGGAATGTTGTTTATGTTGACAATACCCACCACAGGGTACTTGTTGATGAGTTCCACGAGCTTTTCCACGAATTCTATCTTCCAGGGTGCAACGTGAGCCATCCACCTCACCTCAGTTTGATGCGGATTGCGGGACCCATGGTGGTCTTCACGTAGATGCTGTCTATGTTCTGCATTCCCCTCTCAAGCTTTGCCTCCAGTTTCTTGATCACTTCCTCTATGTTCTTCGCTATGTCCTCAGGATCCATGTCCCTCGTGCCAACGGGAACGTGGAAGGTGCGCTTGTCACGGCTCCTCATCCTCACGGTCCTCTTGAGGTTCTTCACGAGGGGACAGGGGTCTCCGCCAGGGGGTATGGGCTTGGGCATCTTGCCGCGGGGACCCAGGATGACGCCCAAAACCTTACCTATCCTGCCCATCAACGGAGCCTCGGCGATGAAGAAATCGTACTCATTCGCTATCTTCCTAGCCTTCCTCTTATTCTCGGCGAGCTTGTCTATCTCCTCGGGAGGGATCACCAGGTCTGCGCACTCCTTCGCCTTGAGCGCAGTCTCGCCAGAACCAAAAACTGCAACCTTGATCTCCTTGCCCCTGCCGCTTGGCAGGATGACCTCCTCGTTTATCCTGTTCTTGGGGATGCTGAGGTCAACATCCTTCAAATTAATAGCGAGGTCAACGCTCTCCTTGAAATTCCTCGGCTTCGCCTTCTCTATCGCTTCGCGAACCGCTTCTACGATTTTATCGTGCAATTGAACACCTCCTTGTAGTGAGCGAGCCAGACGGCTCTCCTACAAGTCATCCTTCACTCTTCTGGGATGGTGATTTCGTTCTCCTTTATAAGCTTTTGCACCTCTCTCGGATCCTTGCCTTCCACGGTCACACCCATGGAGACGCAGGTACCAAGCACCTCCAGCACAGTTCCGCGGAGATCGTAAGAAAGGGTGTTGTCGTGCTTCATCCTGGCGATTTTGATCACCTGATCAATCGTCAAATTCCCGACGATTTCGTCTCTCTTGCTGGCGCCCTTTTCAATGCCGAGTTCCTTCTTTATGAGCGCCGTCGTGGGAGGCGTGCCCACGGTGACCGTGAACTCCTTGGTCTTCGGGTCCACCTCCACCTTCACGGGAACCTGCATACCGGCATACGCCTTCGTCTTCTCATTGATTACCTTGACCACCTGCGCCACGTTCACCCCCAGCGGCCCCAGGGCGGGACCCAGGGGAGGCCCGGGAGTCGCCTTTCCGCCTTCAACCAGAACCTCAACTGTTTGACCCATCTCTATCACCTCTCTCAATCACTCTAACCGCTTCCGCCTTCACGGTTATGGGTATGGGAACCATCGCTTCGAACAGCTCCACCGTGATTTCGTTCTTCGCCTCATCTATATCGATCACGCGGGCATGCTCGCCCTTGAAGGGTCCCTCGACAAGCTCAACGATATCCCCCTTGGATATCGTGGTTATAGTCGGAGTGGGCGTGAGATAGTGCTTAACGTCCTCTATCTTCATCTCGCCGCGCACCACGCCCTTGGTGCCGCGCATGCCGCGGATTATTGAGAGGATCTTGTCAGGCCTTGAGGTCTCAACGAGCACGTAGCCCTTGAGGTCGTAGGGGGCGAGGATCGCGTATATCTCCTTCCAGCCCTTCATCTTCGCCTTCAGCCCCAGTTCCCTGGCGACCTTTACCTCCTGCCCGATCTGCGTCTTCACGGCCACTATAGCCGTGTCCACCTGGACTGTGATGTCCCTCTCCCATGCCACGTCATTATCAACTATTACCTTGAATATGCCCACGTCCCCAATCTCGGAGGCCTTCGGCGGGTAGATGCTCAGGAATATGTCCTTGTTCTTCATCTTGGGAACATCCACGCTGTACTCCATTACCTTGGCTTCCTCGCCGCTCACCAGCAGGCTCTCCTTCTCCTTACCTATGCCGTCGATGTCCATCCGCCATTCCAGGCTCGTATCCTTCATCTCAAAGCGGGGCACTATCTTCAGCCTGGCGCTCTGCTTCTTGCTCTCCCTGTTCTTCAGGATGAGCACTACCTCCGCGGGCCTTCCGGCGGGGATGCGAAAATCCACCTCATTTATCTCGATGTCCAGCATTTCCATCCCTCGTTACTTGGGTATGGGCAGGTAAACCTGAAGGAGGAGGTATATGAGAAATCCAACACCCCCTATGAGAATTATCCCGATGCCCGTTATGGTGATCACCTTCGCATACTCGTCCCTGGTTGGTTTCCTGGCCATCTTCAGTATCCTCGAGAACTTCCCCTTGCCTATGCGCGAGAAACGCTGCTCGATTTTTCGCTGTATCTCCGCACTCCTGTCAACGATGCTCATTTCCTCACCTTATCACATCTATCTCCCTGCTGCTTATGGTCTCCCGGCCGTGGATGTACGGGGACTTCACCCCGGTAATCACCACCATCACCCTGATCATGTTGCCCAGGGTCGGATCAATGGACGCACCCCATATGATCCTGGCACCTTCACTTATCTTGGACTGCACATACTCCGCGACGCTCTCCGCCTCCTTCACCGTCATGTTCTCTCCGCCCACCACGTCTATGAGCGCGCCGGTGGCCTCGCTTATGTCCGCCTCAATGAGCGGCGAATTGAGCGCCTCCTTTATCGCGTCCTCGGCGCGGTTCTCAGAGTCGCTCTCGCCCATGCCAATCATGGCCACTCCGCCGCCCTTCATTATTGTCTTCAGATCATTGAAGTCCAGGTTCACCAGTCCGGGCTTGGTTATCATCTCCGCTATGCCCTTTATCGCTCGCATAAGCAGTTCGTCCGCCACCTTGAAGGCGAGATTTAGCGGCAGCCTGGGAACAAGTTCAAGCAACTTGTCGTTGGGAATCGTGATCACTGTGTCCACTACTTCCTTGAGCTTGTCAAGGCCCCACAT
>WAOY01000096.1 GCA_015520985.1 DHVE2 group archaeon | reverse complement strand
GGTACGAGGGCCGCTTCTTCATTGATGGCGAGATAACCGAGGTTTGCGTGGATATAGGCGATGATGGGCGAATAGAGAAGGTAAAAAAGAGCCTGGACTCCTGCAAAAAGATTCCCGGGGTCATTCTTCCCGGCGCAGTTGATATGCACGTGCATTTCAGGGAGCCGGGATACGAGCATAAGGAGGATTTCTACACAGGCACGCTCAGTGCGGCTTATGGTGGAGTTACCTTCGTGGCGGACATGCCCAACAATAATCCTGAGATAACAACTCCGGAACTCTTCCGCGAGAAGCTGGAGAAGGTGAGAAGGAAGGCAAATGTGGACTTCACGCTTTTTGCGATGCTCACCCCCACACAGCATGAGTTCCCAAATCACCTTTACAAGTGGTACATGTACGAGGAGCCCAACGCCCATGTGCCTGGGGATGGCTTCGTAACCGTTCACGCTGAACTGGGGGAGTGCATATCCTCTGCGAAATCTCTGAGGGACTACGATTTCTCCCGCCCGGAGAGGTGCGAGGTCCGGGCCATAAGAAAACTCAGCGAAATCAAGAGGAGGTTCCATATCGCCCACATATCTTCCCGGGATTCCGTGGACATGTGCCGTGCGCTCGGGTTCACCTGCGAGGTCACGCCGCACCATCTTTTCCTGCACCGCGACATGGATCTAGGGGCCTTCGGAAAGGTTAACCCGCCCCTCAGGGCGAAGTACGTGGCGGAGATGCTCTGGGAAGATCTCGTGAAGGGGCGCATAGATGTGGTAGCCACCGACCATGCTCCGCACACGATAGATGAGAAGGAGATGGATTTTGAGGAAGCACCTCCAGGAATCCCCGAGGTGGAGACTTACGTGCCTATATTTCTCCGGATGGTGAAGGATGGGCGAATAACACTCAGTAGGGCCGTGGAGGTCCTTTCCACACGCCCCGCCGAGCTATTGGGCATAAGGAAGGGCCGCATATCCCCCGGTTATGACGCGGATTTCATCGCCGTGGAATTCTCGGAGGTTCGCAGGATCAAGGAGAGGGATCTCCATTACAAGTGCGGCTGGAGCCCATACGAGGGGATGCACGGGATTTTCCCCAGGCATGTATTCCTTAGAGGTGAGAGAATAGTGGAGGACTGGGAAGTTGCGGTTGAGCATGCGGGGCAATTCACTGCTTTGCCTCCCTGACAAGGATGCGCACCATCTCCCTGAACGCCCTCTCGACGTTCTCTCCCGTTTTTGCGCTGGTTATGTGGTACGTCCTGGCGAATATCTCGGCTGACCACGTAGCCACGTCGTCTTCGGTCATCTTCCACTCAAGGTCGCTTTTATTTGCGAGGAGTATTATCGGCAACTCCTTCTCAGCGCCCTCGATGGCGGCGGACACCCACTCCGGAAGGGATTCAAATGTTTCTGGCCTTGTTAAATCCCCCACGACGAAAAGCCCGTCTGCGCCGTAGAAGTACGCCGTCTTCAGAATATTGCGGAAACCCGCGTTCCCCATGACGTCCCAGAGCATGAGGTGCACGGTGTCGCCGCGGTGCGCCACTGTCTTCTTGTATATGTTTGTGCCTATGGTCATCATGTACTTGTCCGAGAACATGTTGTAAACGAACCTTTTGATGAGAGAAGTCTTGCCCACCATCGGCTCGCCAACAATGCAAACTTTGAACTTGTAGGTGCCCATGAAGTTTCACCTGCGTATTAATGCACTTCCGCATAAATAAAACTTTCTCCAGTCAACAATGGGAAGCACAATTTTTTTAAACTACCTCACCATGCACCACCCTATGGAGGAAACAATAGAATTCTGCACATCCTGCGGTAGAGGACTCGGCGAGGGTTCCGTGGTGTTCGCCTGCCCCAACTGTGGAGCACCAATCGCGAGGTGCAACCGCTGCAGGGAGCAGAGCATACCTTACAAGTGCCCCAACTGCGGGTTTGAGGGTCCATGAGGTGGTTTGAATGGGTGATGTTCTCATAACCTACAAGATAATGCCCTCCGGGGTTGACGTTGATCTTGAAGAACTGAAGAAAAGGGTGGAAGAGAAGCTGGAGGGAATAGCCAAGATAAACGATTTCAGCGAGGAGCCAATCGCCTTCGGCCTCAAGGCCCTCGTTGTTCGTGTGATTGTGAAGGACGAGGGCGGCATATCCGACAGGATCGAAGAGATATTGAAGGGCATTGAGAATGTGCAGGGCGTGGTAGTGGGCGAGGTTACCCTTATCTGAAATCCTCTTCCCCTTTTCTCCACGCCTCGCTTGATAGTTCATCCCTGTGTCTCAGCCAGAAGTAAAGCACGACCAATCCCATGGTGAGCCACATCTCCAGCGCGATGAGCCACGCAGAGTACATGTCCAGCAGGGGCCCTATTAACACGATTCCCAGGGGAGTGAGGGCATTCACCATGACCACCAGTATTGAAAGTACGCGCCCCCGTAGTTCGTTGGGCACGCCCCGCTGTATTTTTGCGTTCAGGGGCGCATTCAGGAACGCGTTTGCGGATCCCCATACCACGGAGATGACCGACAGTATGATGAATCCAGAGACCACCCCTGTATTCAAGAGGGGAGATACCAGCAGTATGAACGCCAGGAGCGTTATCCCGTTTATTGCAAGGCTGTGAAAAATGTACCTTGAGGGGTTTTTGACCATTTTCAGGGCTATTATAACATTCCCGAGTATGGCCCCGGCCATAAATGCGCTCTCAACGATTCCAAACTGCAGACTGCTCAGTTTCAAAACCTCCCGTATGGCGTACGGGAGCAGGATGGCGCCGAAGGGCTGGCCTAGGGCGTTCAGGGAGAGGGCGAAGGCGATGAGGACCATCAGGTACCTGCTCTTCCTCAGGAATTGCAGTCCTTCCTTCAAATCCTTCGCGATTTCTCCGACGCTGCTTATCCTCCTGGTTTTCCACTCGTAGTGTATAAGGATCTCAAATATTCCCGAGCCGAAGAAACTCAGGCCATTAATCAGCACCGGAAGCTTGATCCCTCCAATCCCGTACAGGAATCCGCCCATAGCGGGACCCACAAGCATCGCCACTATGTTGAACGTCGCTGATACGGAATTCGCCCTCTCCAATTCCTTCTCCGGTACCAGTTCAGGGAACAGGGCGTTGGTGGCGGCACCGAAAAATGCACCCATAAACGAAAGGAGGATTGTAACGATGAGCAACTGGTCTATGGCGAGGAAGTTGAAAGCGATCACCATGAGTAGAATAACTCCCCTCGCAACATCGAAGAGGACCATCATGTGCTTTCTGTTGTACCTGTCGCTGACAACTCCTGCGAAGGGGAGGAGGGCGAGAGGAAGCATCTCTGCCAGTGCGAACAGGGACATCATGCCCCCGCTGTGCGTCCTGTCAAGCACGTAGAGGGGTATGGCCACGTTCTGCACTGCCCATCCAAACTGGGAAACGAAGCGCCCGGTCACGAATAGCCAGAAGTTCCTTCCCAGGCCATTACGAGCAGTCATATACGCCCTTCACCACAATTCCCAGTCCCTCTTCAGGATCAACCCCAGGCCTGCGATTATCAGTAGAATGGGCCCTATTATGCATACGTTGAACTCTATTATCCCCAGCATGTCCAGGAGCCAGAGAACCCCGATTATTATCAGGAATGCGCCGGTTAGCACGCTTCCCAAGGATACATATCTCATCATTTCCTCACCACCTCCTTAACCTTCGCCTTCGTGCTTATCGTCATCGTATCCGCGATTAACCTATCAATTTTGCAGTTGTCCCCTACTTTCACCTCATCCCCCTCCACCACTTCTGCTGTGGTGCAATCCAGTGTTATCCGATCGCCGCGTATTTCCTGTGCCTCCAGATGTCCGCTTGTAGCTCCAAACAGGCGCCTCTCACATGCGATGTTTATACTGTCCCCCACTATTCTGCCGACCTTGCTCCTGCTCTTAGAGAGCCTTATCCATACGCTATCTCCCCTTATTTCATCAGCTTTAACCACTCCTCCTATCCTGATTTCATCAGCCACTATGCTCTTCACCGAAATACCTCCCGCAAGTTTTGCCACATCTGCCCGAAGCTTATTGGCGGTGAAGGATCCCGATGCGGTTATGGTGTCCACCTTGACGTCTCCCTTTATCTTGGATGTGCCCGCGCATTTCATCTTATCAGCCTTTACGTTTCCCTCGGCCACTAGGGAACCAGCGGAGGATATGCGGCCCGCCTCCACATCACCGGTTATCCTTATAGAGCCAGCCGCGGATATGTACTCGTATTTGCCCGGACCGAGCACGCAGCTCCCCGCGCACCTGTACGCTCCGCGATTCCTTTCCTGTTCTTCAGCGGCTCCCACTTCCATATCCCCTTTTTCAACATCCGTTATTTCACCTTCTCCGCCCTTCATCTCCGAGGTGTACCTGGCGAGGATGTCCTCGTAGATCTCCTTTGATATCTCGCCCCTCTCGTATTTCTCCCTCAGTTTTTTCACGAACTCGTCTTCCATAGTTCTACCATGGGCTTCAAGTATTTATCGGTTTTTATCAAATTTTGTTCTTAAAATTTCAACCTGGGGTTTCAAGCATCAACTTCAAGGTTGAAATAGTATGAATACATTGCGCAACTATGGATTTCCCGGAAAAGATTGCGGACATGCTGAATTCCACGCGGATCGCCGTACTCAGGGAATTGAGGGAGGAGAGGCATCCCGACTACCTCGCGGAGAAATTCGGAGTTACGAGGCAGGCTGTTGACAAGCACCTCTCCATCCTTTACTCCCTCGGCATGGTGGACAGGAGGGTAAAGAATGAGGCGAGGTTGAAAGTGTACTACGTCATCACTCCAGAAGGCGAGGACTTCCTCGACGGGTTCTTTGACTTAGCGATGAACCACCTCATCGCGTTGCGGAAGAGATATAAGGAGGGGCTGTTTAACCTTGACCGGATGCTGGTGGAAGGAGAGATGAGCGAGGCGGAGTACCGAAGGATGCGGAAGGCCCTGGATAAGAGGTTCTCCTGGGTGATGGAGCGATGATAATCAGAAAGGGCAGGAAGGAGGATCTCCAGCACCTTCCCCGCATACTGATGGAGGCGTACCGCGGTCTTGAGGAGTACGGCGAGGAGAACATAGAGAAGGCGAGGAGGTACATCGATGACCTGTACGAGGAGGACCCGGAGTGCTTCTTCGTAGCCGAGGTTGACGGCGAGATTGTCGGCTTCATCTTCTGCAACCGATTCTGGTACAGTAAGTTTGAGCATGCGCAGGTCGGGGCGATCCATGAGATCGTCGTTCTCCCCGCTCACAGGCACGAGGGCATAGGGAGGATGCTCATAGAGAAGGCCATTGAGAACCTCAAGCCCAGCAAGATTGAACTCTGGGTGGGAGAGGGGAATAAAAAGGCCATAGAATTCTACAAACGCCTCGGGTTCGTGGAGAAGGAGCACGCCGGAAAATGGATAAGAATGGTAAAGGGTTAGATGGCGTAGACGACCTTTTTCATATTCGGGCGTTCCTTGTAGAACATCCTGCTGCCGCACTCGCACTCGAGCTGCTGCACCCCGAGATCCCCCTCAAGGGGGCGCCCGCAGCGCACGCAGCGGTACATCAGGTCCTCACCCCGTTCCACTCACCGTATACATCCGGAGTGTACGCTGCGCCTGCGAACTTGAAGCCGCAGTGCTTGCACACCCATATTCCTGTGGAGTCCCTGACCACCGCGTGGTGATGGCATCTCGGGCAGAGATGCTTCTTGCTCTTCTCCCTGTATATGGCTGCCCATCTATATCGTAGGGGAACGCCATACCTGGGGCCGAAGCGCCCCGCGGGCCCGACTTTCTTAGTCCTCTTCGCCATTAGCATCACCTAAAATTTTATCGCGAACCTTCTTGCCGATATCCAAACTCCTATTTATAACTTTCTTGACCTCATCGTAGGTGAAGGTGCCGTAGAGCCCTTTCTGCATGGCGTTTATCTTCCCCTCTTCGTTGGTGGTCACGGTTAGTCTCGCACTTGCTATGCTCTCCTCGTCCAGGTTCGGATCCGCCACGATCCACTCCCCGATCTTGGCGAAGGTCACCGGCACCGGGTAATGGTTGAGTGGGAGCTTGAAGTCGTCGCCGAAACCGTAGCGGGAGGCGGGCACGATTGCGTTGTTCAATGCCGCGATAGCGGCGATGCCGCATGCATCAAAGAGATTCCCGTGGTAGTCCAGTATGTGCATGTCTATAAAGACTATCCACACTTTCTCGCCTTCCTCTATCACGAGTTTCTCCATATCTATGGCGTGGCTCTCACGTATGCCGCGGTCGACCACGCGGGCAAGCTCGATTGCTTCCTCGCTGGGCGGCCCCGGCTCAAAAGTTGGAGATGCTAGGGGCACGAGCTCCACGTTGGTGGTCATGATTCCCATGTTGGGCGTGTCCGGAAACGGTTCTCCGGGCTCGATCTTCACGCCCACAAGCACCTTCGTCTCACCCAGTTCAACCAGGGCGGAGCCCTCCGCACGGGGAACGTATCCCGTCGTAATCTTTATCGGGCGTATCTCGTCGAAGTTGCGCCCGTCTATCCTCATCCCCTGCGTGGCGAGCCTCTTAATGTAACTCCTCTTCGATTCGGCTACCACACCCTCGGAAAATTTGGAAGTGTTACTCATTCACATCGCCTCCGTACCTGCCCTTGAGGGCCTCGATTTCCATCCTGTATATCTCCCTGGCGGCTTCCATCGCCATCTCCATCGCGTTGGTGAGTTCTTCGTAGGTCATGTCCCCATCCATCTGCAGGAGCGCGATTTCGCCTGTGCGGGGCAGTATGGCCATAGGCACATCCGCCTCGCCGTAGTTGTCCTCCTCCTTGTTGAGATCGAGGACCACAACCCCGTCCACCTTGCCGGCGGCGCATCCCACTATGAGGTCCCGCATGGGTATGCCCGCATCCGCAAGCGCAAGGGAAGCCGCGGTTATACCCGCGACCCTCGTGCCGGCATCCGCCTGTAGAACCTCTATGTACACGTCTATGGCTGTGCGGGGGAATTTCTCCACGAATATCACGCTTGTTAAAGCCTCGCTTATCACCTTGCTCAGCTCGATGCTCCTCCTGTCAGGCCCTGGCCTCTTCCTCTCGTCCACGCTGAAGGACGCCATGTTGTACCTGGCGCGCACGATGGCGCGGTTCGGGTCCTGCACGTGCTTCGGGTAGGCCTCACGGGGCCCGTATACTGCCGCCATAATTTTATTTCCGCCCCATTCCACATACGCAGAACCGTCGGCGCGCTTAACCACGCCCACCTCCATCCTGATGGGGCGGAGTTGATTTGGAAGGCGCCCGTCAATGCGGAGACCGTTATCGTCTATGAGTCTTATATCCGCCTTCATTCCCATCATTCCTCACCTCTCTCAAGAAACTCCTTGATCCTGTCCGTGAGCCCGTAGGTGTGGGCCTCGTTTTCGATCATCCTTATTGCCTTTATCACCGTTATTATCCCATCAGGGGACCCGGATATCCATATCATCCCGTTCTGTCCAACGTATATGCGGCAATTCGTATAGTCTTTGAGCATCTGAATCATTGAGCCTCCCTTTCCTATTACCCGGGGGACCTTGGACGGGGCGATCTTGATTATGTGACCGCCCTCCAGCTTTCTGAGGCCTGGCTCCTTCATGGTTATCCATACCTGCCCCAGCTCGTTCACGTTGCTCACCTTGGCGAGGATCACGTCCCCGATGCTCAAAAATCGCCCGGTGTCTCCGAATTCCACACGCCAGGGGACATCGTTAACGTGCAGGGGCGCATAGTAGGGCGCGTTTATGTCGACTACCCAGTTCATGGGTGCGAGGTCCACTATTTTCCCTATGACCTTGTCCCCCTTCTTGGGTATGTAGCATCCGGAGAGGGGAATCACGTTCACGTACCCGGCGCGGACATCCAGTATGCCCAGGTACGCGGAGTACATCTTTCCGTTCTCAACGAAAACACCCCTTCCGGGCTTACCCTCCACTCTAATCTCTTCTCCCGGTACAACAATATCTCTCACTCTTTTCTTTTCTTCCATACAGATACCTCCTATTTCCTTATGATTCTCGTCTGAACGTTACCGTGGGTCTTCTTGTTCAGCATATCAAGAAAATCGCCCTGCATTCCGGCAGGGATTTCAACAAGGCCGATCCAGGAGCCATCGCTCTGCCACTCCTCCTTCAGAATCACGCCCATCTTGGATATGTCGCCATAAATCTTTCCGTACATGTCCCCGCTTACCTTGACCGCTATCTTGATCTTCTCGAACCTTATGGGGATGAGGGGCTTCAGGGCTTTAAGCACGATTGGGATCTGCTCCTCCACGGATTTCAGGGGGTCTATGTGCACCTTTGCCTCCTCCATGGCGAGTTCGATCCTCTGCGGTGGATGCGGCGCGCCGGTCTGGGGGTTAATTGCGTTCCTGGCGATTTCCATCACTATCCTCTTCTTCTTTTCCTCCAGCATCTTGCGCCTCTGTTCTGTGGTGAGCTGCACCTGGCCATTGAGGATTATCTTCCTCGCCACCTCGTTCACGTCGGTGGTGCCGAATACCTCCTTGATCACCTCTTCGCTCGCCCGGTCCCCCTTGTGCGCGTCTTTGAAGACCTCGTCGATTACCATGTGGTCAACGACGTTGGTTATCTTCCCGGACTTGATGTCATCTATGACATTTGGATCAACGAGTATTTCGAAGCGATGGCCCTTGTACTCGTACCTGGCCACTACGGCGTCCTCAAGACGAACCATCTGCGCCCTCACCCTCTCCCTTGTTCTTCAGGTACTTCTCCACGTACTCCTTTATCTCTTCCTTGCCCATCTTGGTGAACCTTCCCCCGACCTTTATGTAGCCTATCTCCAGGGTCATCTTGTCGAGGGTCTCCTCTGACACGGCTTCTATGGCCTTCAGGCCGAGCATGATGGCCTCATCCATGCTCATGTCCTCCCGGTACTCCCTCTCCAGGAGCTCCATCACCGTTTCCCTCCCGGAACCTATGCACCCGGCCTTGTAGGCCATTATCGCGCCGCTGGGCTCCGTCTCCATGAGATATATGCCCTTGTCGTCCACGCCCCCAATGAGGAGGGACGCGCCGAAGGGCCTCACGCCCCCGTACTGGGTGTACTG
>WAOY01000095.1 GCA_015520985.1 DHVE2 group archaeon | reverse complement strand
GTTCTACTTCATACCCGGCTACATGATCTTCGCCGTTATTGTTTTGTTTTTCATCCTGCCATATATGCTTTACATGATCTGGGGATTCATACTCCTTATCCCCTATCTGATTCAGATTTTCGCCATATGGAAGTTTCCCGAGGTTCTCGGCAGGTGGAAGGACGATTACTACACGGAGAAACTCCGCTGGGACAAGTTCCGTGAGTTCCTCAGCGACGAGGAGAAATTGAGAATGCATTACAGGGAGTTCAGCTCATACCTGGACGACTGGCTGATATACGGCTACGCCCTGGGCGTGGGTGATAAGGTGCGCACCGTGCTCAATGCTCCTGGAATCGAATACCACCTCGCGCAGGTTGCGGAGGATATGTACATGTACGTTCCAACTGTGTTCGTTCCGCCCCCTTCGAGCACCTCTGGGGGAGGGGGCTTCTCAGGTGGCTTCGGCGGGGGAGGCGCAGGCGCCCGGTGAGAATTGGTAATTTTTCGGAAAAGGTTTAAATAGTATGACAACATAACATACATTTGTCAGACATTTGACAGAAGGTGATGCCAGATGGGATGGGATTATCTGATAAAGGAAGCGATATCGGAAAGCCCCACTTACGTGGGCGGTATAAATGTCAAGGTGATCGGTGTGGGTGGTGGCGGTTGCAACAGCATTCACAGACTAAACACCATCGGCCTGAATTCAGAACTCATAGCTGTGAACACCGATGAGGTGCAGCTGAGGAATCTAGATGTGCCGAAGAAGGTAATTGTGGGAAAGGACGTCACCCACGGAAGAGGCCTCGGAGGCAACATGAATCTCGGCGAGACCGTTGCGAGATCTGCGACTGAGCCCCTTTACAGGCTTGTGGAAGGCGCTGACATTGTGTTCGTTCTCGCCGCACTGGGCGGAGGCACGGGTGGGGGAGTTGGGCCGGTGATTGCGGAACTCGCGAGAGAGACCAGGGCCCTGGTGGTATCCATAGTGACCATGCCCTTCAAGGCCGAGGGCCCCAGGAGGTGGCAGAACGCCCAGACCGCCCTGGAGAGGTTCAGGAAAGTGTCCAATACCGTCATAGTGCTGGACAACAACCGCCTCCTGGAATTGACCCCCAATATCCCCGTGCGGAAGGCCTTCATGGTTATGGACGTTCTTGTAGGGGACATCATAAAGAACGTGGTGGAGACTGTGAACACTCCTTCCTTCATAAACATAGACTACTCGGACCTCACCGCCGTGATGCGCAGGGGAGGCACTTCCACGGTGCTGTACGGTGAAGGTGAGTACTTCTCCGCGGAGGACGCAGTAATAGATACTCTGAACAACCCCTTGATGGACGTTGATTACCGCGGTGCAACAGGCGCGCTCATTCACATAACCGGCGGGCCAAACATGACGCTGCGCACCGTTTACAGGATAAGCGAGGGTATTACGGCCAACATACGCGATGACGCCGAGGTTAAGATCGGCGCGCGCATAGACGAGAGGTACAGGAACAAGATAAAGGTCACGACGATTCTCACTGGGGTGCACACGCCCTTCGTGGCCGAGCAGAATTTGGCGGAGGGAAGCATGGGGGCGGAGACCTACCTCCCTATGATCCTCTGATTTTTTACCCCATTATCACCGCGATGGTTTTCACCGCCAGGATGTAGTATATGGCGCCTATCACCATTTTCATGCGCTTCGCACTCATGTGGTGGTGCATGACGTATGCACCGAGGTATCCCCCAATCACCGCCGGAACGCTGGCGGCAATAAGGAGGTAAATATCTATATCTCCCATGGCGGTGTACGTGGCGAATCCTGCTATTGAGGAGAGGAACACTGTCATTGGGGTAATCCTCGCCACCCTCTTCGGGTCCATACCGAGGTGGTTCAGTATGGGCGATACCAGGGCTCCACCTCCGATGCCGAGAACTCCTGCGAGGAATCCGGTGAGGGTTCCCAAGAGGAAGAGTAGAGGACTGCTAACTCTCCTTTCCTCCTTCTTCCCCCTGGACAGGAAGAGCACCGTGCCGGAGTAGATCAGGAAGATTGCGAAGATTAGTAGCACGATCTCGCGGGGAAGCATCTTGGAGAACACCGCGCCCACCGGAGCCATAGCGAAAGCCGGAATTCCGATCATCATGGCAATTTTCCACTCCATTCTGCCTTTGGAATGGTGGTGATGAATCGAGGAAGAGGAGGAAATGACGTTTATGAACAGTCCCGCGTTCTTCGCGTGGTTGAACTCCTCCCCGAGGAAGATAAGGATTGGAACCACGGCAGTCGCCGAGCCCACGCCGGCCAGGCTGAACACGAAGCTAAGGGCGAGCACTACTGGCACGATTATTTCAAAGCGCATCTCCGTCAGGAATTGAGCGGATGTTTTAATAATTTGCCCCCGCAGTCCGAGGCTGAGATGCACGATACTCTCAATAAGTTGCCATGAATTTTCTAGCTCTACTCTTCAGCTCCTCGGTATCCCAGACTTCAAGTTCCGTATATGGGACCTCGTTTTTATCTGGAACTACGAGTATCTTTTTAGCTTGGGAAAACATTTCCAGTTTCCTCTCAGCGTTTCTTATATCTTTTTTAGTTATATCTTTTCTCCACTTCACTTCAGCCACTACGCCCAATCTTTTGAACTTCACTAGGGCGATGTCAATTTCTGGATCCATGATTTTCACGGGTTTCATTCCGAAATATTCGGCCATGAACCTTTCCACAAATCTCTCGATCAGAAATGGCAATCTAACATAAACCGCGTCCCTGATAAAACCCCATGGCAAATTCAGGTCCTTTAAGTCATACTTTGCATCCAGGTAATACGCGATTTCAGTGAGCGGTGATACATGCCTGTAGAAACTGCCCTTCTTTTTGCCCCATATCTCCATCTTCTCTATCAGGCCGGTTTTTATCATTATATCTATGTACTTGGTTATGAGGGATGTGGATGCCTTCTCAATCACCCCCGCCCCGTGCAGGTGATTGGCAATCTCCGAGAGACTGTTCTTCCCGTAGGCGATAGATTCCAGAATTGCGTCGTATCTCCTGCTATGCGTTACATCTTCTTCATCCAGTATCTCCCCCGTTAGCGACCTTGCGAAGATAGTGCCTGAGAGTACACAATCCTCAACGCTTTTACCTATGAGGGTTGGCTCCTGATACCATATCAATCTCTTAAAGTCCTCTTTGCTCTTTATTTCTCCCGAAAGGAGTTCAATAGGGGAGATCAACCCCACATTTTTGAGGGAGAAGAGCCCTTTCAGGGGGGCACCTGGGCCCTCAACGAACTTCTTGTAAAAGTGCATGGTTGAGGTTATCAGAACGAGATTGTTGGGACACTGCCCAGATTGCAGAGCATCTAAGAATTTGGGATCAGAACGATGGAACTCATCAACAATTGTTTTGTCTCCGCACATCTTGAGAAACACCTTCAGGTCGTATTCCTCTCCCTCCTCTGGGTCGAAGAATTTTCCACCGCGGCGGACTATGTAGTATTTGTAATCTGGAAGAGCAAAACGGGTGTAGAATGTCTTGCCCGTCTTTCTCCTGCCAAACAGCATCCTTCTCCCAGGACTGCGGAGAAATCTCTCCAGTTCAGGCCTTCTGATTATGATACTCACAGTATCATACTAATGGTATCATCTTATATAAGGTTTGCTGATTTTCCACGGTGTGTGTGATTTTGCAGGGTGTCTTTGCGGCTTGGGTATGCATGGGTGCTCGCATGGGAGGATGAAGTTAATAATGCGACAATGCGTCAAATTGTATATGCTGTGGTGTGTGCATGTCGATTGAAACCCACAATCCGAATTCTTTATATACCAAATACCATTACTCTCCGAAAGATTAGCCAGACGCCCTGGGCCAAGCCCGTAAAAATGATGAAAAATGCAAAAGATGCGGTGAAAACCGCAGGGTTGGGCGGCCCGCGTTCGGAGCCAAAACGGGATTTTGGCTCCGGGAGGAGGCGTCACGGCTAATGGCGAGGTGAATCGAAATGGGAAGCGCGCATCATCCGAGACGTGGCTCTATGGCGTACTATCATAGGAAGAGAGCTAGGAGTATAGTGCCGAGGATACGCACGTGGCCCGAGATAGAGGACGGGCCGAGGATACAGGGATTCGCAGGGTACAAGGCTGGAATGACCCATCTTCTCACGGTTGACTGGAGGAAGAAGACGACCACTGCGGGGCAGGAGATTTGGACCCCTGTCACGGTCATTGAGGTTCCTCCCATGAAGGTGGTCGCCGTGCGGTTCTACACTCGGGACATGTACGGGCTGCACAGCGCGGGGGAGGTGTGGGCCGAGGAGCTGGATGAAGATCTCAGGAAGAGGTTCCCCGTGCCCAAGAAGAGCCGTGGCCGCGAGCCAGAGGAGTTTGATGAGGTGCGCATAATCGCTTACACCCAGCCCAGGCTTGTTAGCGGCATACCAAAGAAGGTCCCCGACATAATGGAGATACGCGTGGGAGGAGGAACGATCGATGCCAGGAAGGAATATGCCATGAACCTCCTGGGCAAGGAAATTAAGTTCTCAGACTTTAAATCGGAGGGCAAATTCGTTGACGTGGTGGCAATAACGAAGGGCAAAGGGTTCCAGGGCCACGTCAAGAGGTTCGGTGTGAAGCTACTCAACCACAAGAACAGGAAGCACCGCAGGATGATAGGCACGCTCGGTCCCTGGCACCCCGACTGGGTTCGCTACACCGTGCCCCAGGCTGGACAGACCGGTTATCATCAGAGGACCGAGTACAACAAGAGGATTATCAAGTATGTGGATTTCGTTGAGGAGAACGGAGAGAAGAAGCTGGAGATGGAGATCACGCCCGAGGGCGGATTCCTGCATTACGGAGAGGTTCGCAACCCCTACGTGCTGATCCATGGATCGGTGCCCGGGCCCGCAAAGCGCCTGGTGAAGATGCGCGATCCGGTGAGGCAGGTTCTCGAGGATGTGGACAGCATTGAGGTCACCTATGTTTCCCGCGAGTCGAAGCAGGGGGTGTGATGAATGAAGGTCAACGTTTACACTGTGGATGGCGGCATAAAGGATCAGATCGAACTTCCAAAGGCGTTCAGCTACCCCTATCGCCCTGACTTGATACGTATGGCCGTGCGGATATTCCAGCTTAATCGCGTGCAGCCCCACGGCGTCAAGGAGGGCGCCGGCATGAAGGTCGCAGAGTCCTGGGGCCCCGGTCACGGCATCTCCAAGATGGTCCCCAGGATAGGTAACACGTCCCGTGGAGCGAACATACCCAACACCCGCGGCGGGCGCGCTGGGCATCCTCCCACCACGGAGAAGGTATGGAAGAGGAGGATGAACAAGAAGATGCGCCGCCTCGCAAAGTATTCAGCGCTAAGCGCCACGGCAAACAAGGCGATGGTGATAAATCGCGGGCACAGGTTCAACGAGGAGATAACCCTGCCCATAGTCGTGGAGGACAAATTTGAGGAGATCTCCAGGGTGAAGGATGCGATAGAGGTGCTGAAGAATCTGGGTGTGTATGATGATATCCTGCGCGCCAGCGAGAAGAAGGTGCGCGGTGGCAAGGGCAAGATGAGGGGAAGGAGGTACAAGAGGAAGAAGAGCGTCCTCCTCGTGGTGAAGAGTAAGG
>WAOY01000094.1 GCA_015520985.1 DHVE2 group archaeon | reverse complement strand
GGTACGTGGACAAGAATCTCATCAAGGAGGTTGTGAGGGACATCCAGCGCGCGCTCCTGAAGGCGGACGTGGAAGTCCATCTTGCTTTGAAACTGTCCAAGAACGTCGAAAGGCGCGCGCTGGAGGAGAAGCCTCCCAGCGGCATGAGCCACCGGGATTTTCTCATCAAGATAATCTACGAGGAGCTCGTCGCAATCCTGGGCGAGGAGAAAAGCGTCGAGCTGAAGCCGCAGAAGATAATGCTCGTCGGGTTGTACGGGCAGGGTAAGACAACGACCGCAGGAAAACTTGCCAAGTTCTTCCAGAAGCGCGGGTTGAGCGTTGCCCTTGTGGCATGCGATGTCCACAGGCCTGCGGCGTACGATCAGCTTAAACAATTGGGCGAGAGAATCAACGTGCCCGTCTTCGGGATACCGGGGGAGAAGGACGCCAGGAAGATTGCGAGGGAGGCAATGAAAAAGGTCCGGGATTATCAGGTCAAGATATTCGATACCTCGGGCCGCCACGCCCTGGAAGAGGATTTGATCGAGGAGATAAAGGACCTTAAGGAAATCATAGAGCCGGACGAGATATTCCTCGTTCTAGACGCCACGGTGGGCCAGCAGGCGGGCAAACAGGCCAAGGCGTTCCACGACGCCGTGGGGATAACCGGGGTGATAATCACCAAGATGGACGGCTCCGCGAAAGGTGGCGGTGCCCTGAGCGCAGTCGCGGCCACAGGAGCACCTGTGGTGTTCATAGGCACGGGAGAGCATCTCGACGACCTTGAGCATTTCAACCCGACGCGCTTCATCTCTCGCCTCCTGGGGATAGGGGACCTCGAGACCCTGCTTGAAACTGCCAAGGAGCTGGAGATGGACGAGGAGGAGGCGGAGAAGGTAATGGAGAGGATGATGAGCGGCAAGTTCAACCTCAAGGACATGTACGAGATCTGGGAGCAGATGGCCAAGCCGGGCATAATGCAGCGCATCCTCTCCGCTCTGCCCTGGGCGAAGATGGGGGGCGAGATGGACAAGAACATGGTGGAGGAGAGCCAGAGGAAGATAGAGAGGTACCGCGTCATAATGGACTCCATGACCTACGAAGAGCTGGAGAATCCTGAGATAATAAAGGGCACGAGGATAAAGAGAATTGCGCGGGGAAGCGGGAAGCCAGAGGAGGAAGTGCGTGCACTCCTCAAGGAGTACAAGAGGATGAAGAAGATGATGAAGCAGATGCGCGGGAACCGCAAGCTGATGCGCGCTTTGAGGAAGAGCATGAAGAGCGGAAACCTCGACCTGTCGGGATTGACATGAGGGTCTTCGCACTCATCGCTCACAAGTTCTCGGGAGATATACGGCTCAACGACCTGCCGGGATCAGGTAGGGTGGATGTGATTGCCCGCGCGATAAACGCCGCCATATTCCTCTCGCATGACATAAGGAGGGACGTCCTCTTCTACATGTACGCCCCGAAAATCAATTTCATGATGAAAATTGACGCCGCGAGGGTTCGCTACCTGAACCCCGATGAGAGGAGCACCGCCGCGCTCATAAGGAATGCGGTGATAAATTACAAGCGAAGGGAGGAAACTTCGCCGGGCTTCTTCGCCCGCGAGGCTACGATGAGGGAATTTCTCGACGAGATTACCTCGCTTGGGGAATTTTACCTCCTGCACGAGGATGGAGATGACATAAGGAATGTGGAAATCCCCCGCGATGCGGTTTTCCTGCTCAGCGACAGCGTGGATCTGAGCGAGGATGAGATGCGGGAGGTGGAGAAGAGGATCTCAGCGAAGATCTCCGTGGGACCGAGGAGCATACTGGCATCGCATGCGGTATGCGTGGTGAACAACGAGATGGACAGGCGAGAACTATGAAGATCCGCCTATCGTACGGAACCGCGGTAAAGATGGGGCTCCGCCGCGGTAGAATGCTCGCCGAGCCCACCACCGCCTACATCATGCTCGGAGAGAGGTGCGAGGCCAACTGCATCTTTTGTGCGCAGCGCAGGGACGCCAGGAAAGAGGGCTATTTATCGAGGGTCATGTGGATCGAGTACCCCGTAGAGGTTCTATCGGAAATAAAGGGTTTCGCCAGAATTTGCTTCCAGACGCTGGATTACGGGGGCGTGGTGGAAGATTTGCTCCTCGCCCTGA
Source organism: DHVE2 group archaeon (assembly GCA_015520985.1). Lineage (GTDB taxonomy): Archaea > Thermoplasmatota > Thermoplasmata > Thermoplasmatales > Aciduliprofundaceae > JAADDK01. Next base: position 2,911 of record WAOY01000094.1, on the reverse strand, counting down.
GATACGTTCCGGATATCCCCGTATCGGTCTCAATCGTGCCCATTCCCCGGGAAGATATGGTGAGACTCCGCGAAGCCGGGGTGGAGATAATAAGCATAGCGCTTGACGCTGCAAACGAGGAGATATTCGACAGGGTGAAGGGGAGCAAGGTGGGGAATAGGTTCACCTGGAGCGGGCACTGGAAGGCGCTTGAGGAAGCGAGGAAAATATTCCCCGCGGTGAACACGCACCTGATCGTTGGCCTGGGAGAGAGCGACGGGGACATCGTGGGAGTTATGAAAAGGTTACACAGGTTGGGCGTAACCACCGCGCTCTTCGCCTTCACCCCCCTCTTCTCCGGAGCTCCCCCCAAGGTGAGTCGTTACCGTGCCATCCAGCTGGCCAGGTTCCTTATTTACAGGAACAGGGGGGATTCGATAGAGATAGAAAAAGGGAAAATCACCCGAATCTCCGTTCCCAGGGAACTGCGCGGCGAATTGCTCCGCGGCGTGCCGTTCCTCACCTCCGGGTGCCCGGGGTGCAACAGGCCCTTCTACAACGAGAGGCCCTCGGGCCCGATTTACAACTACCCGAGAATCATGGGAGGGGATGAGGTGGACAGGGCACTGGATGAATTGAGGGGATACGCGGAACTCTTGCTCTGAAATTCAGAGAAATTTAACCCCTTATTAAGGACGGTGCATATACTGTACATGGTGATGGAGATGGGAGATGTGGAAGATCTTAAGGAAGTGCTGAACAGAATCGAGGGGAAGCTGATCGCGGCGAGCAAGGTGTACTCCGCCCTGAACTTCGCCATGTGGGAGGGCATAATGATACTCTACTACCTGATAATAGCGCACGTGGACCTGGAATCCTGGATGTCCGCGCTTTACTGGGCCGTGGCGTTCAGCGTGGCGATGTACTTCACCTTCAGAATCTGGAAGAGGCTGGAGGCCCTGGACAGGAAAAGAGATACCGATAGGACGTCGGACCGGGTGGGCATGCTCACCGGTCTTTCGTGGGGCATCGGCGCCCTGCTTGGCTGGTTCGTGATCCCCATGCTCAACCTCGGAGTGAACCGTGAGGCGAGCCTCGCCATCGGACTGCTCAGCTTCATAAGCATATCAGTCTTCGGGATGTGGCTCACCTTCAACGCCCATAAAATAAGGGACGCTGAGATGATTCCGGCATTCCTGGTGCCCGTCATAGGTATAATCAGCGTGCATGCCAGGGATTCTGGAGCCATGCTGGTGGGCGGTCTCTTCATAGCCCTGGGGTTCACATTGACGGTGATGTGGTACCTGTACAGCGCGTTCAGGGCCATAGAGGGATGAGAGATGAGCCTCGGAGAGATTGCCCACGCTGGACCTCTAAGCAACGCGACTCGGCTGGGCATCATGCTCTACCTGCTTCCCAGGAGAAAGGCCCTGTTCGCCGACCTGCAGAGGGTGCTCGGGCTGACCCCCGGCAACCTGGACTCGCATATAAAAACGCTTGAGAGGCACGGGTACGTGGAGATAAGGAAGGTGATAAGGGACCGCCCGAGAACCGCCGTATATATCACCGAACTAGGGGAGAGGGAAACCTGGAAGTACGTGGAAAAACTCAGGAGAGCCCTGGAGGAAGCGGGCAATGTTTAAATAATAGTAAGATAATTCACCACGGGGATTAAAATGATGACGGAATCAACGGAACTCATAGGTCTCGAGGTGTATACGGACAAGGGCTATTTGCTCGGCACGGTGGAGGATATCCTGATCGACATTGACGAGCACAAGGTATACGGACTTTACATTGAGAGGACGAACCCTCTTCTCGTTGAGGACGGCGTTCCCGTGTCCGTGCCGTACCGCTGGGTAAAGGCGGTTGGTGACGTGATTCTCCTCAAGAAGTTCCCCTCGTACGTGAGCATCTCTTCAGTGTGATCAGCGGTGGGCGAAGTAGCCCACCAGTTCACCATTTTCCCTGTAGATTTTGCAGAAGCCGAAGCGCTCGAACTGCACCACCTCGCCGACGCTTTTTTCGGCAAGGGGCTCAACGAGGCCTTCGTATATTTTCCCGTCGGGCATGAAGATCCGCATCTTCCTGGATCCGGGAGGACACCAGTGTATTATCTTCGCCCCGCGCTTTATCACGGAGATATCATTTCCAGCATACTTCGCAGAATTCCCGTGCTTCACGACGTTGCAAAGGTCCTTCAGGCGCAGGAGGGTGCCGTCCCCTATGGAATCCCACTCCTCGCCCACGACATGCACCCGGATCGGCTCTTCCAGCTCGTACTCCCTGTATCCCATGTCCTCGCTGGGGTGGTAGGGGGCTTTTGCGGTTAAGCGGTCAACACCCTCAATCTCGATTTCCCTCGGGTTCCACACGAAGAAGTAACGTTTGGCGATAGGATCCACGATCTCGCGGTTGTGCGCGTAGAGGTTGTCCCAGGAGAACTCAATGTCCACGGACTTAAGCCCGACTTCAATCCAGTACCTCCTTATGGCATCGGGATGTATGCCCCGCTTCGCCAGAGCCCTCAGGGTACCGAGGCGGGGGTCATCCCAGCCCATGTACTCGCCCTTCCTAATCCCCTCCTTAATGAGGGATGTCTTGAGCACTGTGCCCTTCATGGTGACCCAGCCGTAATGGATATACACTGGCTTCTTCCACCCGAAGTAGTTGAACAGGTACTCCTGGCGGTAAGTGTTGTTGAGATGGTCCTTCCCGCGGAGAACATGGGTGAGCCCGAGTTCGTGGTCATCCACGGCCACGGAGAAGTTCATGAGGGGGTAGACGATGTACCTGTTGCCCACCCGGGGATGATCGGCATCCTTTATGATTCGGAACGCGGCCCAGTCCCGTATCGCCGGGTTCGGGTGATTCAAGTCCGTCTTCACAACGTAAACCGCTTCGCCGTCGTCGTAATATCCGGAGAGCATCC
>WAOY01000093.1 GCA_015520985.1 DHVE2 group archaeon | reverse complement strand
GGGCTGTACCCTCCACCAGCATCCCGATTGTGTTCGAGGCGTACAGCGACAGAAGCCACATCATAGAGATACCCCTGACAAATCCGCAGGTGTCCCAGACTGCCCTCTACATCCAGGGGGACAACGTGCAGAACTATTCAGGCGTGAAGATCGAAGAGTACGCATACTGGGTGTGGGGAGCGAGCGCCGCACTTGCAGTGGCCATCATATACCTGGGGAGGTATAGGAAATGAACCGCGTGAGCGTTCTTCTCATCACATTTATGATGCTGGCCGTGGCATACGGGATCACGGGAGCAAGTGGAGAGAACACAGCAGGCATGCACATAGAGGGGCCGTCCATAGCAGCGACAAACACCACGATTACGTACAGGGTGATGATAAGCGGTATCTTTGACGTTTACAGATGCGTGATGCTGATGGCCGGTGAGAACCTGAGCGGCGCATCCCCGCTCAATCAGGTGGAGAAGGTGAGCTACAACGGTGTATTCCGGTTCGACATAACCACCCCCAATTCCACGCAGAGGATATACCTGGACTTCAAGGCGTACGGCACGATAAACTCTACGGGCAAGACCAAGATATTCCACAGGCGAATATACGTGGATATAAAGAAGGCCTACACAATAGTGGCAACGGTGAAGAATCCGACCAATTACACGATATACAACGTGACGGTGAACTTCTACATAGATGGCCGGTACGTGGGGAACTCAACGATAGAAAAGATAGGTGCTAACTCAACTGCAAAGGCAACCTACAACTGGGTACCGGACGTGGCTGACGGGGAGCACACCCTCACAGTTAAACTCGTCGGGAACGGTGTGGTGTTTGAAAACAACGAGAAGAGCTACTCCAGGACCATATACGTGGGCAACCCGCCCAACTATGACTGGGTGGGATACCTGGGCATTGGAGTGCTCATAGCCCTTGCGGCGCTATTCCCCTTCGTACTCCTGGGCAGGAGGAAGGGCAGGGGAGTGAAGAAGCCCAAGTGGAAGTCCTAGAGATACAGCTCGGAGAAGAAGGTACCGATGGTGTCCAGGTGTTCCCTCTTTTTATCTATTGGCAACGCCAGATAACCGGTTATCTGGTGATAATTGCGAAATATTGGAATGCTCATTATGTCCTCGAATCCCAGGCGAGTGTAAAACCTGCGCGACTGCTCGGTCAGGGGTTTTGTTATGACGTAATCGGGTGTGAGGGCGATGCCGAGCAGGAACACCTTGTACCCTATCCTCTTCTTCCTGTACGCCTCCACAGTCTCCTGGGCCCTTAGAACGCTCACTATCTCAGGTATCTCCTCCCAGGGATCTATATAGATGAAGGACACCACAACGTCTCCTCGGACTGCGAAAATCACCGTGGGCCTGGGAAACCTGCGAAGCCAAACCTTGAACGTCTCGGCATAGTCCACAATTCCGTAAAGGTGAAAAAAGGAGAAATCACCGATTTTGAACTTGTCCACCTCGTTTGCTTCCTCCACCAAGTAGTACTGCTGGTCCGAATCCCTGGCAAGGAGAAGCAAAAAAATCCCCCGAAAAAGGGTTACTGGGAGGGGTAGACTATCCAGACGGCGGCGTTGTTCCGCAGTATCATGTTCAGCTGGGTCTTGGATATCTGTGCCTTCTCGAGCAGGATGGGGAGCCACTCATCCGGAGCGATCTTCTTGGAGCCGTCCGGGGACACCGTGGCTATGTGGGCAACCTTGACCTTCTTCCCGTCCACGGTTATCTTTTCCGCGGCGGCTTTGCGATACGTCTGGATTATTATATCACCCGTCTCAATCGCCGTTGGGGTTATGCGGGAATTGTAGTACTCGGCAACCTCCTTGTGTATCCTGGGAAACTCGCCGATCCTCTTGGTGTACTCCTTCCATCCACGCAGAAATGGGCTCTCCACGGTGACCATGCAGTACTTTGATATGGAGTTCACCTTCTCGAATGCGGACAGGATGGACTCGCCCTTAACTATCGCGTCCACGAAGCTGTCCCAGTCCGTGTACTCCTCCTCGGGCATACTCCGGGCGAGGGAGTAGGCGAGGCTCATCAGGTAGTTGTTCATCCCCGCCGCGCCCTGCTTGTCAGCGATGTCCTCCAGGAACAGGTACGTGGCGATGTCCACCATGGGGTTATCCAGTATGGACTCGTTTCCGGATATCTGTTTCATTCTTCACTCACCTCCCCCTTAAGGCGGGCACCCTTCATCACGAGTGCGAACACGCATGCGTAGTTCCTCAAAAGGCTGCGCACGTACTCCTTGTTTATGCCTATCTTGTTCAGGTTCTCCTCGTCTATCTTCGTGTCACCGGTGAATCCCCTATCTGCGAGGTGCAGGGCCTCTAGGGGCTGCCCGGCGATGGTTATGTTCCTCGCAACTTCCTCCCTGAACTTCACGTGTATTATACAGAAGTTGCACACGGCGATGTCCTTGTAGGTCATGTTGTACTCATCCGCGATCTGCTTGTCCGCCTTTGGAAGCTGGCCCACGCTGTACCTCACCCTCAATATGGTGGGCTCGAAGACACACTTCTCCAAGGCATATATGTACCCGACCACGTCCCCATCGACGTCTGTTATGGCAAGATCAGTCAAAGCGACCACGTTGCCCTCAATGGAGAAAGCGGTCCTACCCTCTCGCAGTGCAACGTTGAAGGAGGGCCAGCCCATGTACGCCTCCTTTCCCATCCTCTTCGCAAGGTTCTCTCCCACGCGCAGCCAGTACTGTATTGTTCCTTCCACTCCGGCCTTCTCACTCATATCCTGTATGAGTGAGACCAGGGCAATATCCAGCACTTTTTTCACCTCCTTTTATACTTCTTTCCCTTTCCGTACTTCTTCTCCTCAACCAGACCTTCTTCCTTCATCCATTCCAGTACCGTGACGAGCAGTTCTTTGGGGTATCCAGTCTCCTTCCTTATGGTGGAGTAACTGGCGGAGCCGTCCCCTATGATATCGAGTATGCGATCCTTAACCTTGGGGACGGAGTAGACGACATCATCCACGACTATAACGCGACCGGAATTTATTCCGTCGTTGAGGAAATCCTCCAGAATCCTGGAGGGATAATTCAGTTCGTCCCTCCTCACACCCTCAGCGGGTATAGCATCCTCCACCTCGGCGTAAGTCCTACGGCGCACCACGTCCAGGTACGGGGAGAGCCTGTCGAAAAGATCGTATATCTTCCTTATCTCCTCCCCGATGGCGTCTATGGCGTTCTCAATCCCCCTGAACCTCTCCTCGAAATTTCTTCGCATATCCTGCATGTCCATCTCCAGCATCCTCTTCATCTCAGATATATCCTCGCGGATAACGTTCTCCTGGTACGCCATCTCGCTCCGGATCCTGTCAAAATTGCGCTCCAGCATTTCCACGCGTATCCTGTTCTCCGTTGAAGTTTCAATGGCATACTCCTGCCCCTTGGTGCGCAGAAGCGAGGCGAAGTTCTTGGGGATGTAGCCCGGCAGGTACTCCTTTATCTTGTTTATTATCTCCACGTAGGTGAGGTGGATCTGCTTCGGCGATATGAGGCGCTTCTTTATCGCTTTCTCCACGTCCCTCGCCTCAATTTTACCGTCCTTGAACTTGAAAAGCTCTGTGCCGCTGGTCTTGGTACGAACGTCCTGAAGCACCTCCACGATGATGCGCTCGGCCTCGCTCGGGCCCACGTATTTCCTTAGCATAGCTATGGCATCGTTCAGGGTATACTGGTAGACCAGGCGCAGTATGCTGGGAGGGATCTTGTTCACGTCTATTTCCTCCTCCACGCCCATTATCTCCTCAATGTTGCGGACGCGCCGGCTCAGTTTCTCGTAGCGCATCAAGTATCTGCGAAGTTCGTCAAGGTCCTTGTCCACGTTCTCCCTCTTAAGGTTGAGGGCCTTAACCTCATTCCTGATCCCGTCTATCTTCATCTCCAGGTCCCTGAGCCTCTCCTCTTCCTCCCTCCTGATACTCTCTATCTCTTCACGAAGGGAGTCTATCTTCATCTCCAGGTCCTTCCGCATCTCGGAGAGCATGGCGGTCGTGGCCCGGTTCTTGACCGACTCTTCCACCTTTTTTATCTTCTCCTCCAGTTCCATAGCTGATCACACAAAGCTCTTTATTATGCGTTCCACATCCCTCAACCACTTCTTGTAGTACTCCTCCGCCAGCATCTCACCCCGGAGCTCCTTTACCCGCGAGGAAATCTTCTCCACCACGATGGGCCAGAGGTCGTCGGTCATGTACTGGGGAGCCGTGCCTATCTCGTTGAAGCTCAGTGTGAGCACCTCCTCCACCATCCCCACGCCCACGATGCCAGCAAGTTCCTTGCGCAGGTAATCGAGGATCTTCTGGTTCTTCCTGTACTGCTTGGTGTAGGCGAAGCTCTCCACAAACAGCTGTCTGCTGAGCCTGTGGAACTCCTTCTTTATGTCCTCAGGATACCCTTCTATGGCCTCGCCGCTCAGGGGCTTCAGCTGGAATATGTGGTTCACTATTGTACTCCATTTCTCCGCAGATCGAATGAGATCGCGGAGATCCTCGTGCTGGAGTTCACGGGTCACCATTATCGCCAGGAAGGCGGCATCTCCAACCTTGCTTATCAGAAGCGTCCCTGTGCTGTACGTCTCTATGGACACTTTGAGGTTCTTGCTCCCGAGCTGTGCGCATATCTTGTGCAGGTTCGCCTTGAAGGTGTTCAGGAGGTAGTACTCTTCCGCGTTCAGAATCTCGGGAATTATCGAGTCAAATATCCTTCCGTTGACTCCCACGAAGAGCACTATGTCCGCCTTGGCCTCATCCCTGAGGCCCTTCACGGCCAGGTGAATGAGGGCCCTCAGCAGGGTGACGTCCTTCGCCTCAAGGGTCTTCTCCAGAGTTTTTCCCTGCAATTCACCTCACCTTTAGACCGTAAGAGTCGAATATTATTTCGATTATCTCCTCGGGCGAGTAGGGGTAGTTCCACCACTTCTTGATGTTCTCCAGCTTCATTATCACGTTGGGCGGTGCCTTGAGCATCTTCGCCGTCTCTATGGCATCGTCGAACACCTTGGAGTAGTCCTTCTTCTCCTCGCCCTTAACCTCCAGCGGCGTGCTCCTCACCACGATGCCAGCGCCACGGACGAATATGAACGGATAGACCCCTTCGCCGTGCTTGGTACCGCGCATCTTCAGTATCTGCAGGGTCCTGTTGAAAGCCCCGCCGACGGGGTAGTAATCGAGGTGAATCACGCCGTCCGAGAGGTAAACGGGAGTGAGGACGTCCTCACCTATGGTCTCCCCGGGCTTGGCGTGCTCCTCCACGGTGGCCACCACAACCCCAAGGTTCTTCACGGTGTAGAACAGCTTGCCTATCAGCTCCCTCTGCTTCAGCTTGTCATCGGTGGCCCATATCACGGGGGTTATGGGATCCACCACTATCCTCGTCTTGATCAGATAATCGCTCCTCGCCTTCACCAGCGCCGGGAGCTGCTCCTCGATCATCTTCTTGAAGTTCTCCCCCTTCAGGTGTATGAAGAAGAGGCTCTCCTCGTAGTACTTCTCCATGTCGAAGCCCATGAGGGCGGCTTCCTCCATTATCTGCTTTGGTTTCTCCTCGAGGGATATGTACAATCCCTGCTCTCCGTTCTCTATGCCGTGCATTATGAACTGTATCGCAAAGGTCGTCTTTCCGGTACCGCTGGAACCCACGATAACGTTCGCAGTCTTGTCTCTAAATCCGCCTTCGATCAACCTGTCCAGACCGTATATTCCCGAAGGAAATCTACTCATCCTCTTTCACCTCCTTTTTCATAAACTTCGCCACGAGCTCGGCGAAACTCTTGCTCTTTTCAGTTTCCTCCACTATGTTGACGAGAAGGTCCTCGTCCACTTCCTCGACCTCCTCATCTATGGATCTTGAAAACGCCTCCGCGAAGGACTTTGCAGAGGCGGTGATTTCCGACACCTCGGATAATTTCTTCCAGGGCCTCTCCACGGCACCCGTTGAAGGCGCCAGGTCAAGCTCCAGGAACTTCTCCCCAAGGATGGTCAGGGAACCTCCCTCTATCAGCCCGTACCTCTCAAGGGTACGCATGCGGAAGCCTTGCTCTCCAACATCCCTGCCCTCCTTCAGGGCCCTGAGAACGTCCATGTCCTCAGAATCTATTACGTACTTCAGCACATCCGGGGGATTCATCCTCACGAGGAACTCGCAGTGATCCGCCCCCTCGTTGACGCACATTGTCTCCTCCACATCTGCCACTATGTCGAGATCCTTCTCGAAGAACATCTTGAGGGTGTCCGCGGTGATGTAGCAGGTTTTTCCGTTCACGTCTGAGAACAGTCTCGGGATCTTGGAGTTGAACACGCCGAAAACTATTTCAAACGGCGCCACACGCATGCACCGCAGATCCCCGAGCTCAATGTCCCTGAAGAAGTCCCTCATGTACTGAAACAGCGGGGTGCGCTCCATCTGTATCCTGTTCTCGCTCCTCAGCAGGGCCCGTATCTCCTTGGTGGGCACGCGAGATTTGGCAATCACCGTGCTTATCGCGGCCTCCATCTTGGTCAGCTCGCCGAAGACGTAAATTATCCGGGCTATTCCGTCCTGCATATCGCTCCCTCTATGTAGTGGTAAAGGGCATTCAAAACATAAACATTCTTGGAATTCAACTCAATGGACGAATCGTTATTCATGGTTATGCGCAGGTTATCGCGGATCATCTTCACCCGGGAGATGTGCTTACCGGGAAGGTAAAGCCAGCGATGGTCCGTCTTTATGAGTATCGAATCCGGAGACATCCACACACTACCCCTACCCCTCTTCACATCCACGTCATCGTTTCTCAATGTGTAGCTGACCTCACACAGGCGGTAGGCATACATGCAGTTCCACCAATCGCTTGAAAGTATATAAACGTTTCCCCAATTTTCACCACCCGAAAAAGTATGGTGTAGATTGTAAATATTTCGGCCAGCATGTCCAATATTTTGTATGGTGGAATTTGTAATTATAGTTCCACCCCCATGCCCTCCACCACCCCGATGGGAACGATTTCCTTGCCGTTCTTCACGGTGTTGACCACCAGGTACCTTGAAAGAGAGGAGACATCATCGTAAACGTTCTTGTAATCCCTGCCGGTGCGTGTGGCTATTTCCTTGATGGACATGGGAGGATGGGCGTTTATGAACTCTAGAAGTTCGAACCTCTTGGCAGTTAGGGCGTTGAACACTTTCCTGTCTTCAATAACCACCTCCTCCTCTATGGGGGCACCTTCCTGCATGGCGAGGTAGAAAAGAAAAGCCTCCCCCAGTTCGGGGTTGGAGCACCCCTTGATGTGCATCATCTTCTTCACCTTCTCGAACCTCCCGTGCCTCCTCCGTATGGCCCTGCGGAGCACGGCCACGTCCTCGGACCTATACTTCCTCACAATTCTGAGAAGCATGACATCACCTCACAGGTTCTCCACATCCACCGCTATTATATTCCTGCGGAAGGTCTTGATGATTTTCACCAGATCATCGAAGTTTCGCCTCGGAAATTCGCGGGACTCCACGAAATTGCCATTTTCATCATACCTGTCCATATGGTCCATGCCGTCCAGGTTGTCCCACCGGACAAGGGTGATCCACCTGCGCCCCTTCATCACCTTGTAGGAATAGATGTAGTACTTAAGCCGGCCTCCAGCGTAGTACTCCATGGACTCCACCATCTCGCTCTTGGTTATCAGGTACCTCTTTATCCTGAGCAAGAGAATCACCCCAGGTCAAAGTAGTCGCCGAAGATGAGCTTCAGCTTTTCCACGAGTTCCTCAACGAACCTACGCACTTTATTGTTCTCAACCAGCCTGGCACTGATATCCTCGCGCTCCTCCGGGACATCTCCATCAAGGAGGTACTTGATCATCGCGTATGCTATGTCCTTGTTCCTCGGCGTGTACCCCCCCTCCTGAATAACCATGAACATGCGACCGTAGGATTTCAAACGGCGAATGATGTCAACGTAGCCTCTGGTGGTCAGTGCCAGGCCTATGTTCCTGTCGGAGACGTGGGCATCGAAGCCGTTTTCCCCAATTATGAAATCGGGGCGGAAGTCCCTGATTATCGGATCAATTATCTCGTCGAAGATCAGGGCGTATTCCGCATCACCCGTGCCGCGGGGCACAGGTATGTTGACGGTGTACCCAGTTCCCTCACCCCTTCCAATTTGATGGACGAAGCCCTCCTTGGGATAGTAATCCTTAGGATCCCGGTGTATGGATATGAGGAGAACATCCCGGGACGAGTAGAATATCTTCATCGTACCGTTGGCGGCGTGGGCGTCCCAGTCGATTATGGCGATCCTCTTCAACCCCCGGTCCTGCACGTGTCTCGCCGCGATGGCGGCGTTGTTCAGGAGGCAGTACCCCCCGTACATGTCCGCGCTGGCGTGGTGCCCCGGGGGGCGAACGAGGGCGTATGAGAAGTCGTATTCCGAGCTTATCACGGAATCGCTAGCCTCTATGCAAGCCTCCGCCGCGATGAGGGCAGCCATGTACGAATAGTTGTTGAGGTAGGTACTATCTCCAAGGAACGTGGGACCCCGCATGGACATCCTCTCTAAAAACTCCAAATACTGCGGCGTGTGCACGCTCAGCACATCATCCATGCTGGCCGGCTCCCGCACGTCCAGGAAGGAAACCCTGCCGGAGAACATTTTTTTAAGGTACTTGTACACAGATTCTATCCTCTCCGGCGACTCGGGGCTTCCCTTCATGTTGTGGTAAACGTGCGTGGGATTGTAAACAACCTGAACGTTCATACACCCACCTTTCTTATGTACTCCAGCCACCGCTTTTTATCCTCTATTTCATCGCTCTTGCGGAATTCCTTAAGGAACATGACCGCACGCCTGAGCACGAGAGCCGCGTGGACCATGTCCTCCGGAACATCATCCATCTCCCTTATTCTCCTCCTCAGTTCCTCGTAGAGTTCCGCGTACTTGATTAGCGCTTCCTCCCTGTCTCCATGCATCACATCTTCCTTTATCCTGTACTCCCTGCCGAGCACGGTGATCTTCTCGGGGATGCTCGTGCTGACCACGTTGGCCAGGTCGTCTATCTTCCTTATCGCCTCTTCCCTCCTCATCTGCTTTCCCTCGTGGCAAGTATCGCTTCCTGGAGGGAGATCTCACCCAGGGCAACCCTCTTCGCGAGATCCCTGCTTATGGTCACCATCCCCCCGCTCTCGATCCTGCTCCTCCTCTGTATCTCCCTGAGATAGCCCTCTGTGATTACCGTGTTCACCCTCCCACGCACCCTCCTCCCGCGAGAGAAGGCGATGAACTTGGCGGACTCCACGTCCCGATCCGTTATGGTCCTGGTGGTATTCCTCTCGTCCACTATCTCCACCTCGTACGTGTCGACGAGGGAGTTTATTATCCTGTTCCTGTTCACTATGTCCCCGTTGCCTATGCGGACGGTGAGTCTGAGGGGAGAATAGCCGCGGGATATCTCGTCCACCGCACCCCTCACATCATCCACGCTGCTCAGGTGCATCTTCTCCACCACGAAACCATCGCCCACCACCGCAACGCCCGGTTTCGGCCCGGGGTCAACTCCCACTATTATCCTTGAAAATTTCTTCCTGCCGTACATGTACGAGGTTACCCTCCTGGCCGCTTCCATCTCATCCGATACGATTATCTCCCTCAATCCCCTGGGAACATCGCTCAGCACTACCTCTGGGGGATCTATGGTGTCATTCATAATTATGAAGGGGATGCTCCTCTCCATGAGCCGCCTCATAACGCGGTATTCGAGACGCTTGTCGTCAAACAGCAGGCCAACCTTCACAGATAAAAAATGGCGGAGGGGTATTTATATTTAGCGGTTCATTGCGCTATGGCGCTATTCTTAAATAACTGGCACGCATTCAAAGCGCCGATGGGAATCGCACACGAGATGGCGAAGAAGCAGAGGGAGATAAGCGTCGCCGAGTTTTTCGAAAAGAACCGCCACATCCTTGGATTCGATTCCCTCACCAAATCCCTCGTGGTGAGCGTGAAGGAGGCCGTGGATAATTCCCTGGACGCATGCGAAGAGGCCAGGATCCTCCCGGATATCCTCGTGCAGATTGAACAGGTCGGAAAGGATGAGTACAAGATGATCGTGGAGGACAACGGTCCCGGAATCGTGAGGAAGAATATCCCCCTGGTTTTCGGTAAACTGCTATACGGCTCAAGGTTCCACGCGCTTAGGCAATCCAGGGGACAGCAGGGCATCGGGATAAGTGCCGTCGTTCTTTACGGGCAGCTGAGCACGGGGAAGCCCGCGAGGATCGTATCCAAGATAAAGGACGAGGACGTGGCCTACGAAGTTCTCCTCACGATAAACACCAAGAAAAACGAGCCTAAGGTGATAAAGGAGGAGCCCATCATATGGGAGAAGGAGCAGGGCACCCGTGTGGAAGTGGTTATGAAAGCGAGGTACACGCGGGGCAAGCAGAGCGTCTTCGAGTATTTGCAGCAAACGGCTATTGTGAATCCCCATGCGCAGATAACATTCATAGAGCCGGACGGGCGCAAGACCGTGTTCAAGAGGGTGAGTGAGGAATTACCCCCGCCGGTGAGAGAGATAAAGCCGCACCCCCATGGCATAGAACTGGGCGAGTTCATAAACATGGCCAGGAGCACGAAAACCTATCGATTGACATCCTTCCTCACCACTGAATTCTCCAGGGTGAGTCCGAAGATTGCCGAGAAGATATGCAAACTGGCGTATCTCTACGGGGACATGCGCCCCCAGGAGCTATCGCTCAGCGAGGCGAAGAGAATTCTCGACGCCTTCTCCAGGGTCAAGCTCATGGCTCCCCCGACGGACTGCCTCTCGCCCATCGGGGAGACGTTGATAAAGAAAGGCCTGAAGAACGTCCTCGGCTCCCTTCGCCCCGGGTTCTACGCGCAGCCCATAACCCGCGAGCCTAAGGTGTACGGAGGAAATCCCTTCATAGTTGAGGCGGGCATGGTGTACGGCGGAGAACTGCCGAAGGATCAGCCCGTGAAGATACTGAGGTTCGCGAACCGCGTCCCGTTACTTTACCAGCAGGGCGCGGATGTCATAACGAAGGCGATCAGCTCCGTGGACTGGCGCCGCTACGGGCTGGAGCAGAGGGGAGGCGAAGGCATACCCATTGGCCCGGCGATAATCCTCGTGCACGTCGCCTCCACGCGAGTTCCTTTCACCTCTGAGGCGAAGGAGGCCATAGCGGATGTTCCGGAGATAAGGGAGGAGATCGAACTCGCCCTCAAGGCTCTGGGAAGGCAGCTAAAGATGTACCGGGTCAAGAAGGAGAGGAAGAAGAAACTCAGCGAGAAGTTTTTCATTGTGAGCAAAATTCTTCCCGAAATAGCGAGGAAAAGTGCAGAGATAGTGGAGAAGCCCGTGCCAAGACTCGAGCCCGTGATATCCAAGATAATGAACGTCATATGGATAGACGAGGAGGTGGAGAGCAAGGGCGACGTTGTGGAGGTGAAGGTG
>WAOY01000092.1 GCA_015520985.1 DHVE2 group archaeon | reverse complement strand
CTCTTATCTTTCCCCATTCCCCGATTCGCTGCGTGTCGTAATTATAAACAGTAAGAAATTTGAATACACGTTGAGTCAACCGCAGATTTGCCCGGTATTCCCATCTTTTTTACCGCTTCTTCAATTATCACGCGAATCCATTCCTTGGGTAGCCTTTTTATCTCCCATAAAATTGTGCTTTCGTCTGGTATATCCTTCAGCTTCATTGCCTTCTAGATTCTGTCCATTTCTCTAATCATTAGGAGCATTTTGCTTCTGTTTCAGATATAATACGCCAGCACTATCAACATCATGATTTACGGATATATAGTGAATTTCTTTTTCAAAAATTTGCTCCAGTAATTTGGAATATTCGTTCTCTTCAGCGCTTTCATCCCTACCTTCACAATCCTGTACAGGCTAGTTTCCTGCTCATCCTTCATTAATCTCCCTTGGTTACAGGAGGTTATAGGACCCTGCTGGTGGTTCCTACCATTTTATTTTTCTGTAGGGTTGCAACTTGCCCTTAATGCCAAAAAATTTAAGGCAGATACCGTTATTTCCTTGCGGGCATAACGGTTGACGGGTGATGGAATGGAGAAAAGAACGGTGGGCGCGATAATAGCCGTGGTGGTAATAGTATCGGCGGCGGTGGCGGGATGGATCTACATCCAGGGAAACATGGGGGAGAAGAGCATAACGGTCTTCGCCGCGGGAAGCCTCGCGGTGCCTCTCGGAAAACTCGCGGAGGAGTACGAGAAGACCTACGGGGTCAGGGTGAACATAGAGACCGCTGGGAGCATAGAGACTGTCAAGAAGATAAGTGAATTGCACCGCAGTGCAGACGTGGTGGCCGTGGCGGACTACAAAGCGATAACCGGGTACCTGATGCCCGAATACACCTCATGGTACATCAAGTTCGCCAGGAACGAGCTGGTTATAGCGTACACGAACCAGAGCAAATATGCTGGGGAGATAAGCGAAGATAACTGGTGGAAGATCCTTTCCAAAGAAGATGTGCGCGTGGGATTCTCGTCCCCAAACGACGACCCCTGCGGCTACCGGGCGGTTATGATGTTCTACCTCGCGGATATCGCGTACAACGGCACCGTGTTCAGGGATGTGGTGGAAAACAACACGGAGATCGAGGTAAAGAATGGCAAGATAACCGTCCCGGACGACTCTGACCTCCTTGATTCCCTGGGCAGAGTATTCATAAAGCAGAAATCGGTGGCGCTGCTCGGGGACCTGGAGAGTGGAAACATTGACTACGCGATAGAGTACCTCTCGGTGGCGAAGCAGCACGGCCTCAGGTACATAAGGCTCCCAGAAGAGATCAACCTCTCCAATTCCTCCCTCGCGGATTTCTACTCCAGGGCCGTCGTGGTCCTGGCGGACGGAAAGGAAGTTCGAGGATCACCAATAAACTACGCCATCACGGTGCCAAACAACGCGCCCAACAGGGAACTAGCATACAGATTCGTGAAGATGCTGATAGGTGAAGATGGGAAGAGGATACTGGAAGAATGCGGACAGCCACCAATGTACGAGGAGTACGGGGAAGTGCCGGAGGAGATAAGGGCATGAGGTACCTCTTCCTCTCCATATTTCTGACCATAATCGCGCTGCCCTTCGGGCCCCTGCCGCTGATGATCGCGGTTTCAATCGCCTCCGGGCTGCAGTTCGCAGAGTCGCGGGATTACCGGGTGCTTTCATCGCTTATATTCGGGCTCCTCTCCTTCCTGTACCTGCCGTTAGGCATCCTGGCCCTGATACCAATGCTCCTCTTCTCCAGGGAAGAGCCGTTCATGCAGGTTGTTGTGTTCCTGGCGGCAGTCGCCCTGGGGTTCATAGCGTTCCCAGTGGTTTACCTCTTCGTTATGGCTCCCCCCTGGAATTCGCCCACGGGTATGTACGATGCCCTGCTGACCAGCATGGTGGCCTCCACGGTGGCAACCCTAGTCGGCGTGGCTCTTTCGCTCCCCTTGGGGTACGTTCTAGCTAGGAGGGACTTCCCCGGGAAGGAGGTGGTGGAGGGAATAGTGGATCTCCCCATAGTCATACCCCACACCGTGGCGGGGATAATACTCCTCCTGGTCTTTGGCACCTCGGGGATAATAGGGGAGCCCCTTGAGGAAATTGGTATCAGATTCTACTACGCCCTTCCGGGCATCGTAATCGCCATGCTATTCGTGAGCATCCCATTCCTTATAAACCAGGTGAGGGAGGGCGTGGAGAAGGTTGACGAGAGGTACGAGTTCGTGGCAATGAGCCTCGGGGCGTCGAGGACGAGGGCATTCTTCACGGTGGTGTTGCCGCAGATAAGGCGCAATTTACTCGCAGGAGCCATAAACGCATGGGCCCGGGCCATGAGTGAGTTCGGTGCGGTCATAATGATCGCCTTCTACCCTATGATAGCGCCCACGTACATCTACTACCTGTTCACCAACTTCGG
>WAOY01000091.1 GCA_015520985.1 DHVE2 group archaeon | reverse complement strand
GTGCCCCACGAGGTGGAAACGCGTGTACCCCAGGGATTCTAGGTAGTTCAAAGCGCCCTTGATGTCCCTGGCGGAATCCTCGAACCTTTCAAAGGCGGTGCCGAATATGTAATACTTATCGCCCCTGGCGTTCTTGAAAGACTTGACGATTTCGGCGCCGCGGGTGTTGAAGGCGAAGTATGAAATTCCCCGCTCAACCAGGATGCGGGCACCCCTGAGGAAACCGTCCTTGGCGAAGCTGCCGCCCATCCCGTGAACGAACACGGCCACATCTTCTCCTTGGGATCCCATTAGGAAGCCGGCGGTCTTGATGTAGTCCGTGGTCGTGAAGAACACGAGCTTCCCGTCAAATTCTTCGGGATACCTCAAACCCTACCACCGGTTTCGCAATCACGTGCTCCTTCTTAAAACTTTCCCGCAAAAACATTTAATTAAGGTATGCCCATAAACGTATGTGCATTCCCTCGTGCTCGTTGGATGCGGAGGCGCCGGCGTGAAGTTCCTCAAGCACGTCAGGAAATTCGTTGAGGCCACGTACTTCGAAGTAAACGACAGCTCCCAGGGGATAAAGATGGACAGGCGCCTGGCGGAGATGGTGGACAGCGTGCACGGGGATATGCTCTCCAAAATTTATCCCTGGCTGAAAGAGATACGCGGGGAGCACGTCGTGGTTCTCGCGGGCCTGGGCGGGGTAATAGGCACCGAGGCGTCCAAGCTCATAGGAAAGGCCCTGGGGAAGAGCACAAACCTTTACGGCATATTCGCCGAGCCCTTTTCTATGGAGTCCCCGGAGAGGAAAAGGAGGAGCGAGGGGGCGAAGGTGGCAATAGAGAGGGACTACAGGGCAGTTTTTTACCTGCCAAACGACCCACTGGTCAGGTATTACCCCAACCTCAGCATAAAGGACGTGCTCGAGGTGCATCCCGTTGTGATTCAGCACCTCCTGCAGGACTTCCAGAGAATGATACTTAAGAACTCCATGAACATCGATCTTCGTGGGGTCCTCGGGCTGGGAATAGGCTTCGGAGTGGGGAAGGAGAGAATCAGAATAGCGATAGAGGACGCCCTGGACTCCCCGTGGCACTTGGGTGAGGTGAGGTACGCGTTCATAAGCGGGGACGTGGATCGGGAAGACGTTGAAATAGTGGCAAGGGAGTACGGATTCGACTTCTGGGATTTCTACAAGACTCAGGAGTACGGGGAGCGCATAAAGGTGACCGCGATCAGCAAATAAAAAAAGATTAGAGGCGCCTCCTCGCCACGAGCACAAGGAAGGCTATGCCGATGATGGCTAAAAGAGCAATCTGGCCCATCTCCGGCACCGCAGTGGGCGTGGTGAGGGGCAGTTCATCCCGGGAATTCGCGGATCCATCTATGGCGTAGGGGTTATCCACTATGCCGTCGCCGTCCGAGTCGGGGGACTGCCAGTCGTACCAGAAGTTGCCCTCGTACGATATGTTCCACGCGTTTCCAGAGCCGTAGTCCGATGCCTGAACGGCCGAGGATGAATAGGAATCTGTGGAGCCGTGGTTGAAGTAGAAGGAGTTCTCGTACACCCTGTTGTTGTTCGAGGAGGAGTAGATGGTTATTCCGTAGCCAGAGTTGTTGTAGAACATGTTGTTGTGTACGTCGTTGTAGCTCGACCTGCTCAGGTAAAGTCCCTCGCCGTCGTTGAAGGACATGTTGTTCCACATCACCACGTTATGGTCCGAGGGCGTCGAGGTTGAGTATGTGTAGATGTAAACCCCGCTCTTCAGGTTGTCGTGCACGTGATTCTTCTCAATGGTGTTGTAGGAGGAGCCCGTGTCCAGATATATGCCGTAGTTCGTGCTGTTGTAGGCCTCGTTCTCCCTGATTGACGCGTTCTGCACGTAAAGGGTGTGGATTCCGTAGGTATTGTTGAACAGGGTGTTCTTGTAGAGAAGAACGTTGTTCATGTACCCCCCTGATGGTCCGCTCAGGTAAATCCCGTTATCTGAACTGAATGAGATTGTGTTAAACTCCACCCGGTTGCCATGGCTCTCGCTCCAGAGGGCTATGCCGTCGTTGCTGTTCTCGCAGGTGTTGCTCTCAACGGTGTTGTTCTGGGCGGAGTAAAGCGTGATTCCCGTTTGCCCGTTGTCGATACAGGTGTTCAGCACGACACTGTTATCACTGGAAAGGACCACCCATATCCCGTTGTTGTCGTTGTCCCTCACATTGTTGCTATCGATTGTGTTCCCGCCGCCCCCGTTCACGTATATCCCGTGGGTGTTGTTGTTCACCTCGTTGCTGTACACCCTCCCGTTGCTGACGTGGTAGAGTATTATGGCCGCACCAGCTTGGTAGGGTATGGACGAGTAAGAGGCGTTATATAGCAGGCTGTCCTGGATCACGAAGTAGGCGGTTGTGTTGCCTATGTATATCGCGTATCCGCCACCCTGGGCGTCTATCTCCAGGCCAGAGATCACGTAGGGATCATCGCTCGTGCCGCTCCCGGGCCAGCCCTGCGACGCGAAGTCCGCATCGCTCTCAATCTTTATCACCGAGTGGGGTACGTACCTCAGTCCATCGTATTCCTTTTCCAGGCCCGCCGCCGATGCAAAAAATGCCGTGAAAGAGGCCACCAGCAGCATGGCCATAATAAGGCCAGGCATTACCATTTTTCCTCTCATCCGATTTCCTCCCGATTGAGAAAGATACATACAAAGCAATCTATATAAGACTTTTCCATAATCGCTGCGGGAAAAAGTTAAATACTTGCGTTGCGATGCAAAAGGGTGCATGCGATAGAAACCGAGGACCTCTGGCGCGAGTTCAGGGGAAGGGACGGAAGGGTCATCGCCCTGAAGGGTGTGAATTTGAAGATCAGAACGGGGGAACTCTTCGGACTACTCGGTCCCAACGGCGCAGGAAAAACCACGCTCATAAGGATTCTCACCACCCTGCTCCTACCGACAAGGGGCAGGGCCTACGTGCTGGGATACGACACATCCAGGGAAGAGGATAAGATCAGACCCCTGATAAACATGGTCTCCGGAGGGGAATACTCCGGATACGGCCTTCTTACAGTGAAGGAGAACCTCTGGATGTTCTCCCAGTTCTACGGAATCCCTGGCCCGGAGGCAAAGAGGAGAATAGAGGATCTCGCGGACCTTCTGAATTTCAGGGACATACTCAACAAGAAGGTGCGCACCCTCTCCACCGGGCAGAGGCAGAAGATGAACATAGCGAGGGCCTTTATGACCGAACCGAAGGTGGTTTTCCTGGACGAACCCACCCTGGGGCTTGATGTGGAGGTTGCCAGGGAGATAAGGAGATTCGTCCGTGGATGGCTCTCTGAGAGGGAGGGCAGAACGGTTCTCCTGACCACACACTACATGCACGAAGCCGAGGAGCTGTGCGACAGAATCGCGATAATCAACGAGGGAAGGATAATTGCCCTGGACACGCCGGAAAATCTGAAGAGGATGGTCAAGAGGGAATTCTCCCTGCACCTCAGGGTGGAGCCGGAGATAGGTGTGGAATGGATATCCAGCATAGAATGCGTGTCGGGGCTCACCACCAAGAAGACGGAAACGGGTACGTACATTAGGGTTATAATGGACTGCGAGGAAGGGATTGGCGAGATTGTCCACGGTGTGATGCGCCGTGGCGCCAGGATAACTTACCTGAACAAGGAGGAAATAACGCTTGAGGACGTCTTCCTGAAACTCACGGGGAGGGGGCTGGAATGATAACATTCCTTAGGGCAGTTAAGGGCCGCGCATACCCACGCGTGGTTGGCGCGCTCAGGGAACCTTCATGGATGTTCTGGGAAATCTTCCTGCCTATCCTCTCCATATCCGCCTTCGTGATGGTTTACCGGGCCCTTGAAGCGCCCAAGGAATTCGAAGGTTTCGTAATATTGGGGGGAATAATGACCTCATACTGGCTAAACGTCCTGTGGGGAATGGACTCGCAGTTCTACTGGGAGAAGGAAACGGGGAATTTACAACACTACATAATAGCCCCCGCCTCCCTGGAGTCCATACTCGCGGGGATGGCCCTCGGGGGAATGTTCGCCACCACCACGCGTGCCCTTGCGATACTGTTCATAGGCACGTGGATGTTCCAGGTGGATATCACCGTTGTGAACCCCCTTCTCCTCATCCTCGTTTTCATCGTGTGCCTCGCGGCGATGTACGCCATGGGTATGATGTTCGCCTCCCTCTTCCTGATGTGGGGTCGGGAGGCCTGGGTTATGAGCAACCTGTTCCAGGAGCCTATATACTTCCTATCCGGGCAGAACTTCCCGGTGAAGGCGCTCGGGGAAACCGTGGCCGCGATCGCGAGCCTGATTCCCCTAACCCTCGGTCTGGATGCCATGCGCCAGCTCATGTTTCCCTCCACGTACTCCTGGGCCCTGATGAACCCCGTGATAGAACTCATCATCCTGCTGGCCCTCACCCTCCTCTACCTCATCCTCGCTATGTTCTTCCTGAAGAAGATGGAGCGCCTGGGGAAGGAAAAGGGCACCATAATAACGAGGTGGTTGTGAGTGCAGGCGCTTAAAACGATAAGGACTGCCATGTGGCTCGACTACCAGATAATGGCCAACTGGACTCGCCCGATCATATTCTTCACCTACAACATAGCAAAGCCAGTGGGCTCGAGCCTGCTTCTGATAGCCATGTACTACGTGGTAACGGGGAGGGTGGTCGGCAGCGCGGCCCTATCATTCCTCTTCGTGGGAAACGCCTTCTACATGATTCTCGCGCAGGTGATGATGTCCCTGGGGTGGGTGGTGCACGATGACCGGGAGCATTACCAGACGCTGAAGTACATATACATCTCACCCAGCTCGTACTACGTGTACCTCATGGGAAGGGCGGCGATGCGCTTCCTCATGGCCCTCTTTCCCGCATTCTTCCTTCTCCTCCTGGGGTTGCTGATCCCAATCCCCTACGACTTCAACTACCCGCTCCTCGCCTTCACCCTCCTTTTCGGCTGGCTCTTCATGGTGGCAAGCGGCATGCTCCTGAACTCAGTAAATCTCCTGACGGCGAGGCACGGCGGCGCGATAGGCGAGGCCTTCGCAGGCGTGTTTTATCTCTTCTCAGGCGTCGTTTTCCCAGTGAGTATGCTTCCCGCTCCTCTGCAGGTGGTGGCCATGTACTTTCCCTCCACCTACTGGTTCTCCCTGGTGCGCAGGTCCGTGCTAGGGGTGGAGGTTGACGGGATAATGAAAAATTACACCATAAATCAGTGTGTGCTCCTCCTAGCGATAACCACGGGGATGTTCATAGCCATGTCCATCGCGCTCTACCTAACGATGGATCACCTCGCAAGGAAGAGGGGCACCGTGGAGATGATAACTACGTACTAATTCAGCTTCACCCGCTCCACCTGCAACCTGTCCCACGTTGGGTATTCTTCGACCTCGTATGCGTCCCAGGGCAACTCCGGGGCGATCTCCTCCAGGATGTAGGGCGAGATCTCCACGCGCTTCCTCTCCCGGTTTATCTCCATAAGGTTCTCCGGCACCCCGAATTCCTCCCGCAGGACGCGGTAAATCTCCTCGAGATTCTCCCCCTCTATAACGCCCAGGATGAGCGTAGCATCCTCTGTGATTTCCTCGTACTCCTTCCTGATATTCTTCGCCCTTCGCATCAGGCGGCGGCGCATCTGCACCCCGTCCTTGAAAGAGGAGGAGCAGTAGTGAACCACGATGTCCCAGTCCATGCCCACAATCTCATAGGCGACCTCTTCGCTCCCCTTCACAGCCGAGGACACGTCGTTCTTCGGCTCGTAGCCCCTTGCATTCAATTCGAGGTAGTTCGTCTCAGAGAACTCCAGCTCGTTGAGGTTCACGAATATGCCCTTCTCGTTCGCGAATCTCACCAAAGCGATGAGTTCTTCCTTCATGTCCGGGAGCACCGGGACTTCAATGCCCACATTCATCCCCGCCTGGATAGCCCAGTCGATGCGCCTCTCGTATATGCTCCCGTGCATCTTCGTCCAGAGCTGCGGGGGCGGATGGAAGCGTATCTCGTCGAGGCCAGCGGCTGCAAGTTTCTCAATCTTCTCCCTGCTGCCGGATGCGGTGTAGAGATGGATATGATGCCCCTCGCCGAAATTATCCTTGAGGAGGTGGATGTAGTGCACCACGCGGTCCACCCTCTCCATAGGGTCTCCACCTGTTATTCCCGTGCCCTTGGCGTCTATGAGCCTGGCTTCGAGAAGAACGTCCTCGTCGCTCTTGACTGGCATCTCGTCCGCGAACACAACGTCGCGGTTCATCTTCTCCCTGCTGAGGGGACAGTAGAAGCAGCCGGCGTGGCATACTCCAGTTATGAAGAGAACCATCTTGGCTCCTTCCTCGCAGAGCCTGCAGCCTTCTACCACCGGTTTATTCGTCGCGGAACCGTTCGGCAGGATTATCATGGTTCCGCCCAATGTTTGCTCCTATTTAAAACCTCCCGGAATTCGGCACGGCGAAAATGACTGAAATGAAAAATTTAAATACGAAAAACGCAATCATCTTTACGAAAGGTGATAAAATGAGCGGGGAGAAATGCAAACTCATTGATCGCTGGAAGTCCTTCGACAAGAATCTTCTGCCGGTGGACGATTTAGACCTATCGATCCTGTGCGCCCTCAGGGAGAACGCCAGAACCTCAAACCTGGAACTCGCAAAATTGCTGGGTGTGAGCGAGGCCACCATAAGAAGGAGAATAAAGATGCTGGAGGAGAAGGGCATAATAAAGGGCTACTCCGCCCTGATCAACTGCTACGCAATAGAGAACAGCATAAAGGCCTTCATCTACCTCAAGGTGGACAAGAGGTACATCGACAAAATTGCCGAGGAATTGAAACAGGAGAACCGCCTCATAACCCTGTATCGGATCCTTGGAGACTACGATCTTCTTTGCGAATGCCTGTTCCTCAGCATGCGCGAGCTGCAGGAGTTCGAGGACAAGAAGCTGAAGAGGAACGAAATTCTCTCCACGGTGACCCACGTCGTATCTAAGGCTTACAAGTCCTGCGAGTGGGTAGGCATATGATGCGAAAGGATTAAAACGCATACCCCTATAATCTCGGGATGAAGTTAGCCGCGGTGCTAATCCTCCTGATACTCGCGGGGTACGTGGACTCGCCTGCGCATGTTCCCAACTTCGACAATTTCCATACCCCCGTGCTGAAGCCGGGGGAGTCTGGGGTTTTTAACTTCACCATTCAGAACAGGTACGTGAATCCCATTCGCAACGCTACTCTGACGGTGGGCATATACATGTGGGCAACCGAGGAGGACCACAAAAGAATAGGGGAGGTGGAGAATCACCCGGTAATAGAGGAGAGCGGCGATGTGAATTACACCATTCCCCTTGGAACATTGCAGCCCGGAGTGAACGTTAGCGTGGAGTTCCACATAAAATCATTCCCCGGTTCGCCAGATGGGGTTTACTTCGTCCGCTTCTCGTTGGAATTCGTATACAACGGCAGCGTGTACATGATGTGGTCCCCGGGATTCTTCCCGCGGGACGTGTGGGACAACGCGACCAAGAACCACACGTTGAATCTCGATTACCTCTCACAGTACCTTGGAAAGCCCGTGAACGGGATTATACCCGATTCATCCTTCAGCGTTAAGAGCGATCTGACCTGGATTCTCTATGTCCTCATCGGCCTCACCGCCTTCGTTGGCTTCCTCGCGCTGTACACCTACTTCAAGGAAGAAGCAATTTCAAATCCCGCGGACGAAATGTACTACGAACTAAAGGGGAAATACCGAGAATTGGAGAGGAAGGTGAAGAGGAAGCTCAGGGAGAGGGATCAAAAGCCGTAGTATAGACGCTCTGCCAGAATATCTGGAAGCCCTACTTCCCTGGTTCTGCGGTCCACCTCTTCTATGGGGTAATCAACTCGACGGATTTCAAACTCCCAGTTGTTGATATCTATCAGCGCGTAGGAAGCCTTGGGGTTCCCGTCCCTGGGCTGCCCCACGGAGCCGGGGTTGAGAATTGCCTTCCCGCCGTAATCCACCACGAAGGGAACGTGGGTGTGTCCCATTATCAGGATATCCGCGTTATCGTGCTCCAGGAGCCCCTCGTCCACGTCCTCGGGAAATATGTAAACGTCCTCGTCGAAGGGGGCACCGTGGTGAATCGCAACCAGTTTGCCGTTCACCCTTAGCAGCATGCTGTCCTTCAATCCGAGAAGGTACTCCATGCCCTCGGAACTCAGATTCTCCCGGGTCCACCTGGCGGCGGCCTCGGCGTAGGGGTTGAAGCGGGAATAATCATCGTAAATAACTGCGCGGTCGTGGTTTCCGCGGATGCACCTTGCCCCTATCCTCCTTATCTCCGCTATCACCTCGTTAGGATAGGGGTAGTATCCGACGAGGTCCCCGGCACAGAGAATAAGCGAGACCTTCGGCATGTCATCGAGCACGGCCTTCAGCGCGGGGTAGTTTCCGTGGATGTCGGATATGACCGCAATCATGCGTAATCCCTCGAGAACCTCAGGATGCCATTCAAATCATCGCCATCCCTGCTCCAGTACCTCCTCACGGTGGTGTAAACCCCGCCGCGGTTGTTCACGAAGAGTTCCAGGAGAACCCAGCGGGGCTCCACAGCCCTGCGGAAGTCCTCGAGGATCTTATTGGCGAGGTTCTCGTGCAGTATGCCCACGTTGCGGAAGGACACGAAGTACATCTTGAGGGACTTGAGCTCGGGGAGCTTTCTATCCGGCTCGAACACTATGCGCACCGTGTAGAAATCAGGCAGCCCGGTCATGGGGCAAACCGCCGTGAGCTCGGGGTATTCGTACTCCACCAAGGTGCTCGTCTCTGGGTACTCGAACTCCAGGGTCTCAATCACCATATTGCTCACAGCATGGGGGGTGGTTTATTTACTTTTCCTTTTCTCATACTCTATCCGGATCCCGCGGTCTATGGCGTTCACCGCGGCGGCCACCATTATGCCCGTGATTAGCATACCCAGTATGGGGAGAACCGCTACGCATATGAACCGGCCAATAGCGGTCCTCGGCACGATGTCCCCGTAGCCCACGGTGAGCGCCGA
>WAOY01000090.1 GCA_015520985.1 DHVE2 group archaeon | reverse complement strand
TCTGGAACAGGGGGGTCTGCTTCAGTCCGCTCTTCTCCCTGAACTTCTCCGGATCTTCCGTTATGAACCCGATGCACATGTTTCCAGATTTCGCCAGGCGTATGAACTTGTTGTACGCCTCTTCCCTGTTCATCTCGTACACGTCGCTCTCCGGGAGCTCCTCCTCTATGTCCTCCTCCTTCTCCTCAGCGCTGGGAGATACCAGGAACATCCTGTACCTCACTATCGTGTAAATAACGGTGATCCCGAAGATGGAGAAGGCGAGGGTGGTGAGGGGATACATATCTATGTGGGCAACAACCATGGGGACGAAGGCGGTCACGACGATTATCACGAACATTATGAAGAAGCCTATGAGGGTGATGAATATCTGCTGCTTCACTATGGATAGCTTGACGCCCTGCAGCTTGAAGAACATGACGAACATGAAGATCAGGGCTGCTACCAAGGTCCACAGGGAGAAGAGGGCGTGGACTGGACCGGAGTTTATCCCCCACAGAGTTATGCCGAAAACAGTATATGGGTGCATGGTGAGAACCACGTTGCCCAGAGCGGCGTTGAAGGGTATGATGGCAATTCCGATGAAGGACACGGCGTACACCACGCCGAGAAGGGCAAGGCGCATCTTCTGACTCAACCTGAGGCGGTACGGGTAGTCCACGGTGAAGTGGATGATGCCCGCAGGTGTGAGGAAGAAGCCCACGCACAGGATATAGGCGCCCAGGTAGGCTAGCATCTCGTCATATGGTGGAGGACCTGCGAGGCGCTCTATCAGTTCACCGACGTTCCACACAAGCATGCCGAGGAACATGACGAAGGCCGCCAGGTTTCCGGGCCTCCTGATACCAGCCCGGACCACCATCCCGACCAGCGCCGCGGTTATGATCGTCGTCACCAGCGAAAGCCAGAACGCAAACGGAGTCCACATTTGACATCCCTCCGATGGGGTTATTGTGCTACCCGTATTTATACTTTCATTCCCATATCTTGCGGAGCATCTCCCGTACTCCACGGAACTTCTCCACGTCGCCCTTCCATGATGGAAGGATATCCGCGTACTTTCTCTCTATCTCCCCGAGGGTTTCCTTCAGGCGGTGCTCCACGTACCTATCAATCTCACCCCGCATCACCGCCGCAAGGATCAGGTACTTTCCGCGCTCCAGGTATATCTTCTTGTCCCCGAACTCAATGCGCTTCAGTTCAACGTTCCCCTCGTCCTTGAAAGACTGCCTCACGAAGTCCTGGATGGCCACGAGCATGCTTGATATGACGTCCTCGTCCACCTCCGGCTTCAGGCGGCGGGTCTCGTGGCTTATCATCAGGCCGGATTTGGATAGGAGGAACACGTCCTCCACCATGAGGATGCCCTTCCTCACAGACGGAATGGGCGACGAGTACAGTTTGTAGGAGACCACCGCGATGACGGCAACGTAGGCCACGCAGAGCAGGAGAAAGACCAGGCCGGTTATCTGGATGTACATGAACACGGCCAGGACGTACATCACCGCTAGGAGTATCTTGAGGACAAGGTTGAGTGCTCCCACCTTCCTCTTCCTGCCAAAGGTGGATCCTCGGTCTATGTTCCTGTCGTACATCTTCCTCTCTATGTTCGTGGCGACCCTGGCCGAGATCATGAGGATTATGAAAAGCACCAGGGGACTGTCCCACAGGGAGAAATCCACCTTGGTGATGCCCTCGTCCTGCGGAACGGGGCCGGAGTAGCGATAGTACGCACCCACGACGAGGCGGAGGAGAATCGCGCCTGGAACGCGCTCGTAGGAGGATAGGGTGAGCCCGATCTCGGTGTGGTCCCTCATCACATCCCCGGGAGTGTATGTGCAATTCTCCAGGGTGAGGTTCATCGCAGCCGCGAATGGCACCTTCGTGATGTTCAGGCTGTTCATGCTACCGTGGTTAGTGGGCGTGCCCGCGAAGCGCATCTTGATCGTTATGTCCGACGTGGAGTTGAGATCGCCTATAAGGCCGTCAACGTCGCTCTCGTCTATCCTTGTGCCCCCTTCGTACCAGTCGTGCAGTGGCGTTGCATCGGACACGAGAACCGTCCCTATCAACTGCCCGATGAGAAGCGCCTTTATGGCCTTGACGTAATCCACCACCTCGTTCATCTCAAGTTCGCCGTCGTGGTTGTAATCGTAATGCTCCGCCAGGGAATTGCGAAGGTGTTTCGCATCCCCTTTTGTTATCTCCCAGATCAGGCGTCCGCCGTGGTAGTTTTCCCATATCTCCACGTATTCAACGTAGCTGGTGGTCTTGACGGAGGCGAAGGAACTCCCCGCCAGGAGAAGAAAGAGCAGCAGTGCCACGAGGATGTGTGGGCGCATGCTTAACAAAACGATTTCGCGGTATTTATAGTTAATCCCGCCGCGTTCAAAAACTTTAAAATAAGAGTTGGTATTATGCACGGAAGGTAGGTGATGTTCAATGGCCGAATTCAAGGTAGTGGTTAACGATCCAAAGACGGGAAAGTCGTATCAGAAGACGATTTCCGGGACCAAAGCAAACTCCCTGATAGGGAAGAGGATAGGCCAGGAGATAGATGGAGTGTTCGTGGACCTGCCCGGCTACAAGCTCGTGATAACCGGCGGCACGGACAAGGACGGCTTCCCCATGAGGCCAAACCTCCAGGGTCCCGGAAGGAAGAAGCTCCTGCTCAAGGGCGGGATAGGGTTCCACCCCAAGAGGAAGGGTATGAGGAAGAGGAAGATGGTCCGAGGCAACACAATCTCGGCGGACATAGTGCAGATAAACATGAAGATTGTGCAGTACGGACCGAAGCCCATAGAGGAAGCGGTCCAGGAAGGTGAAGCATGAGCCCGATGCCTCGTCAACCGGAAGTCAACATCGGGATGGTTGGCCACGTCGACCACGGCAAGACCACATTAACCAAGGCCATTACCGGTAAGTGGACTGATACCCACAGCGAGGAGATGAGGAGGGGCATCACCATAAAGCTGGGGTACGCGGACGCCGCCTTCTACAGGTGCAAAGATCTGGATGAGCCGGAATGCTACGTTTCTAACCCGAAGAAGTGCCCCGGCGAAAGCGAGTTGCTCCGCGTGGTTTCCTTCGTTGACGCTCCTGGCCACGAGGCCCTGATGGCGACGATGCTCAGCGGCGCCGCCATAATGAACGGAGCCCTTCTTGTCATCGCTGCAAATCAGAAGTGCCCCCAGCCCCAGACCGTGGAGCACCTTATGGCCCTGGACATAATTGGGGTCAAGAACATAGTGATCGTGCAGAACAAGGTTGACATCGTGGACGATGAGCGGGCGAGGGAGAACTACAGGGAGATAAAGGAGTTCGTTAAGGGCACCGTGGCCGAGGACGCACCCATAATACCCGTCAGCGCCCACCACGATGCGAACATAGATG
>WAOY01000089.1 GCA_015520985.1 DHVE2 group archaeon | reverse complement strand
GTGATTATCGCGAATGAAAATTATTTCTGGTAATTTCGTTATCCGCGGAGATTTTCACGGGGTAACCCTTTTATTTGCACCGCGCGTGGATTAACTTGATGATGCCCTGGGAGGTGATGGGGGGCCTTGACGCGGTGCTCCACGTGCTCTTTGCATCTATAGCCATGATTGTAATTTTTCCCCGCAGAAACCGTGTACCGTACATCATCGCTATGGCCGTGATAATGGAAATCGTAATTGATGGGGCGCATGCGTTCAACAAGGCTTACACCCACAACGTATTCTTCCTCTTCGAGGTCCCCCTTCTTCTGCTCTTCGCAGGTTACGTCCTAAGGGACTCCCGGATTGCGATAACCTCCGTCCTCTTGTTCGCCAACAACTTCACTCACCTTGTGATGGACCTCTTCTATGAGGGGGATTCCATACCCCTCTACTATCCGTTCATCTCGGGGGAATTTGAACTAGGCGCGTCTCAGGCTGGATTTCCTCGCGGAGTCGTGGTGTGGCTAATGGTGATTTTGCTCCTAGCCATCCTCTCACGCATGGCCGGGTTCACTCGATTTCGATCTCCTCCTCCCTATCCCAGCGGAAGGTGAGCTTTATGACTATTTTGCCGTCTATCATCTTCACCTCCGCGTTCTTCAGGTTCGCCTTGTATAGGTTCACCCACTTTCCCTTGTTGGTGAGCCTGCGTCCCTCCTTCTTAAGCAGCCCGAGCCTCTCCAGATCCCTTATCCTGCGGTAGCACACCGCTATCGGTATCCCGAGCTGGTTGCTCAGCGTGATGGCGTCAAGGGCCCGGTGGAGCGTGGCCCTGAGTATGCGTATTGAGTACTGGTCTGATATGTGTTGCAGTATCTCCCATGCCATTTCCTTCTCTATACCCATCACCCCTTTTCACAGCAGGGGTACCAGCTCTATGGTATCCCCCCTCCTCGCGATGCCGTAGGCCATCTCGTCCCTAACCACTGGCACATCGCTTACCGTTTCCATGCGTATCTCCCTGTCCGCCCCGGCCACCTTCACGCCTTCCGGCGTTATCAGGACCACCCGGGCCACGAGCTTGAGGTTCTTTATAAGGGAGGGCAGGTCTTTAAGGCTCCCGTATATGTTCTCCAGGACCTCTACGCTCAGCACCACCGTTGGTTTCTCTCCTCCGTGGTACTTCACCACGTCGTTTGAAAGTTCCACTATCATGTCCTGGCCCTCCAGGAATATGTCCCTCCTCTCGTTTCCGAACCCTATCACCTTTACCCTGTCCCTCATTTCGCAGTGCCTCTCCAGCACGTCACCCGGGTAGAAGACAGGGGGGAGCACCAGGACGTTCCCGGGCGAGACGTATATGGTCGCCAGGAGTGCCAGCTGGACGAGTTCCCTGGGGAAGTCGTCATCAACGGCGATGTTGAGCACGGGGGCGTCCCTGAATCTCCCCAGGAACCCCCTAAGGGAGCTGAAGTCCGGTCTGGTTATGTCCAGGGAGAAAGGCTCGTACCTTATGGTCCGGAACCTCCCCCCGTGCAGCGTGTACATGTATCGGGGCTTCCTTATTTCGGCGCCTCTGAGTTTCCTTATCTCCATGACCCTGTTCCAGAACCCCCCGTAGGGCTCATGGCGGAGCATGACGATTCCGTCCCCGAGATAGTCTATTCCCTTGGTGCTGGTCTCCTCCATCACGAAGATCACGTCGGCGGCTCCCGTCTCTATGAGATCCTTCTGTATCGCATAGAGTATCTTTTCCGGGGGTATGCCGTACTTCTCGCTCAGCCCGTCTATTGAGTCCACCGCCACCATCGCCCTGCCGAAGTTCTCCTCGGAGAAGTCGTATATCCTCTCCATCTCCGGCAGGAGTTCCCCCACCTCCAGTATCGCCTCGTCACCCTCAATCTTCACCAGATCCTTTGCAAAACCTTCCTCTATCATTCCCTCCAGGATGTTGAGGTTCCTCCTGCTAACCCTCTGGGTCTCTTCCCTCTTCTCCACGATCACGTTCTCCACCCAGGGGAAATGCTTTATCAGTACCTGGTCGTGCACCCGGGTGGAGAGGTACATTATTTCCTTGCTTTTCCTGAACTCGTTGAGTATCTCAAGCGCAAGGGTCGTCTTACCGCTACCCGGCTCTCCCTTGATTATCAGGGAGTGCCCTCCGGTCATGCCGAAGAACTCCTTTATCTCGTCTGGAATCATCGGTTATCACGCTCCCGCCCACTCCATGGAGTACCTCTTTAATAAAGAATACTCCTTCGTTGTGTAGGCGTTGTTATCAACGATGATAATCACCAGGGAGTTGTACTCCATCGCGTAGCTGTTTATCAGCTCTAAGTTCCTGAGGACGTTTATGAAGTCGTTGTAGAGGAGGAGGTACTCAACGCAGTCCATCACCACGATCCTCTTACCGCCCCCCTCCAGGAACCTTATTATGTTGTCCGTCAGTATGGTGAGGTTGTGGGGCTTGATCCTGTTCTTCCCCACGATATCCGTGACCCACACGGACTTCACGTTCTCCCTCTCGGTGAGGTTGGGTATTTTCTCCCGGTAAGCGATGAAGGTCTCTATCCTCTCGCTGAGCTTCCTGACGATTTCGTATATCTCCTCCCTCTTCTGTATGTCCACGATGTACGTCCTGCCCCAGGAGAAGCCGTAGGCGTAGACCACGTTCTTGTACACCCTCTCCTCCCGGAAGAAGTCCCCCAGCTTGTCCTCGTGCCTCAGCAGGATCTTCATCAGGCTCTCCTTGAACTGGTATATGGAATCTGCCAGCATGTAGCTCCTGCCCTCCTCCTCCAGGGAGATGGCTATGTCCCTGTCTATGGACTTTATCATGGGGATTATGAGCGACCCCTCGCAGATCCTGGATATCTCCCTGTACATCTCAAGGGTGTCCTTCTTGGTCTCCACGAGCAGAATTTTCGCCTCCTTGCCGGAAATGGCGCCCCTCACCCCCTCGGCGTCCTCCATTGGGTGGCATTCAAAGGTGAAGTCCATCTCCTGGAGATGCCTTGATATCTCACTCCGCACCTCGGGATTGGAGTGGAAGCAGAGTACATCCATGCATCACAATTAATCTGGTTATATTTAACCTTTGCCGGACGGGAACCTTTGAAGATTTTGCAACGCCGCGACGCCTTTCGGAAAAATTTATTTAGAGGGTTTCCGATGTATGTGCAATGATAAGGATCCCCCGCGGCGACCTCGCCTTGCTTCTCTCCGTATCAATCCCGGCGATAACCCCGAAGAACCGCGCTTACGAGCCGTACATAGAGAAGCTGGATTTTTACCGGCGCTTCCTGGCCATGCTCGGCCTGGAGGACCGGTTCAACGAGGTGGCGGGGGAGATATACAACGCCATGCTGGAGGGGGAGAGGGTCAGGGAGAGGGACTACCGCCGCGTTCTCGATGCCCTCGGCTGGGAGGTGGAGAAGGGGGTAACCGAGATCATAATGTCCCTCCGCGAAGCCGGGGCCAGGGAGAGGGCCGATTTCCTGGACAAGTACCTCATGGACCGGGATTACCACGTCATATACCGCATACTTGTTGGGACTATACAGAGCGAACTGGAGACCATTGACCAGTACCGGGAGATACTGAACTTCTTCAACTCGGAGGAGAGGTTTCGCGACATAGCGGGGGACGTTTTCTCCAGGCTGAAGGCCCGCACCTGGGTGGACGAGGCCACCTACCGCAGGGTGGAGAAGGCCTTGAGGGAGGAGGTGGAGCGCAGGATAAAGGCGAGGATAGCGGAACTGAGGGATGCGGGCTACGGCAGGGAGGCTGACAAAGTAGAGGAATTCCTTAAGAATGGGGACTACGAGAACGCCTACTTCACCCTCCGGGGGATCCGCGAGGTGAAGAGGGTTGAGGTGGAGGAATTCGATGCCAGGGAGTTCATGAGGACTTACCTGGAGTCTTACAGGATCATAGACCTCCTCTCCCGCGCCGGGGTGGACGTTGAGGACATCAAGTGGAAGGTCGGGGAGATAATGCGCATAGGGGCCATGAAGCTCCCCGACGACCGGGTCATACTGATAAACGACCCATACGGCAATGCGGCCTGCTATCTCTCCCTTTACCTCAGGAGGATTGGGGAGAGGTTCACATTCTTCTCGACCTCGGGGATAGGAGATTACTGGATAACGGATATCGACGTGGAGAACAGGGTAAGCCCGACCCTGCAGGCCTCCAAACTCGGGGAGAAGATACTCTCAAGCGAGGGCATGGTGGTCCTGGAGGACATAAACTACCTGATACTCAGCAACAAGTTCAGCGAGGTGTACCGTTTCCTCTATTACATAAAGAACAACCTGGACGATAGGATAGTGCTGACGGCGAACCTGAAGATGCTATCGGACCGGGAGAGGGCCAGGCTCCAGGGCATAGCGGACAGGATAATCGACGTGGAGGTGCCCCTCAACATATGCTCCGCCAACCTGGTGGCCGTGGAGAGCAGGCCCAGGGAGGGTGCGCTCCTCCTCTCCAAGGAGAGGGTGGAGGACTTCCCGGGCCAGGTGTACATAATATCCGACTTCGGCGGGGAAAACACCCTGCACCCGCAGCGCATAGATTTCGAGATCCTGGACAAGATTGCGGAGTACCTTGACAGGGGCAACGTGGTGATAGACGCCCTTGACATGCTCATAGACGAGAACGGGATTGAGAAGATCTACCTCTGGCTCAAGTCCGTGAGGGACGTGGCCAGGAAGAGGGGCAGGATGGTCTACGTGGTCACCAGGGACCTGGTGGCCAGCGAGAGGAACTTCTTCATGCCTCTGGTGGATTTCGACTCCTTCGTCCTGGCAAGCATGGACAGGAAGCGCCTGGCAGTGATGCAGAAGGAGATGAAGACCGTAAGGCGCATCCTGGAGAAGAGGGTTGAGAAGGAGTGCGTGTACACGCTGGAGATAATCAAGAACAGATTCCAGAGGTACAGGAAGTACCTCTCTGACCTGGAGGAGGACATAGAGAAGCTCAGGAGCATAGGCACATACGACGTGGATTGCATAGTGAAGATATCGCCCATCAAGAGGGAGATTGAGCGCAGGGTGGAGGAGATAGAGAACATAACCTCGGAGTTCTCGGAGAAGATGGACCGCATAAATTCCCTCATGCCAGTCCTGCAGGTGTACGTGGACGTATCGGATCTGGAGGAGTGCGTTCTGAAGGCTAAGAGGCTCATAGACTCCGGGAACTACGTGGACGCCATGTACTCCCTAGGAGAGTGCGAGTCCCTAATGGAGAGGCTCCACCGCCGCGCCCTCTCCCGGGCCTGGGACAAGAGGGAGGAGATAATGTGCGTCTCCTACCTCCTTCCCCCTCACCTGCGCGAGAAGGTGGAGGACTTCGAGGGGGAGCGTGAGAAGCTGAAGGACTTCACCCTGCTCTACATGGCTGTCAGGAACCTCCTGGCCAGGAAGATACTGAACGAGCACGAGAAACTCAGGAGGTACGCGGATCTGGCTTCCCTGGACCTCTTCGAGGTGAGGGACTTCATAAAGGAGGAGAGGTACTGCGATTACAGCAGAGCGAGGAAGGAGTTCCTGGAGAGGTTCAACGAGAAGAGGGGCGAAATATCGAGGGGGTTGATGGAGAAGATAGACAAGGCCGTGGAGTTTCTCGGCTCCAGGGGCTACGATGTCCAGGGCATCGAGATACCCCGCGGTAGCGAGGACGTTGATTCGCTGCTGGACATATCCGAGAGGGTGGCCCACCACCTTGTTCGGTATGTGGAGAACTACTTCACCAACCTGCGCGACAGGTGTCCCAGGTGCATAGGTGACGAGGAGCTCGCCTTTCTGGAGGAATTCAGGAAGAGGCCCCTGGACATGCTGGATCCCCTGAGGGAAGTCCTGGGTCGCCTGGACGAGAAGTCCGAGAAGGAGATCAAGATGCTCCAGGAGATGACCAGGGAGCTGGAGTCCTACTACGACATCCTGGACGAATACGATGTGGACGTGGAGAAGGTTTACCCCGCCACCGCCACCGAGGCCCGGGCCGTGCTCAACGCCGTCCGCAACCTCGTGCAGTCCCTGACACCGTCTCTGGACATACACGTTGAGAACTGGTTCGTGGACGAGAACCGCATGGTGCACGCCTTCTTCGATGTGATCAACAAGGATAGGTTCCCAGCCAGGAACATAACCATGGAGGTGCATGGTGCCTTCAGCCACAACGTTAAAGTGGCGGAGATTCCCCCCGGGGAGCACGTGTCGCTGGAGGTCGTGGACGAGGTTCGCGACCCGGACAGCATGGTGGACGTAGACATAGTCTACGAGGGTCCCGGTGGCAACATAGCCACTCGCTCCTTCAGATTCAAACTCAACCTGCGGGGCTACTTCGTCAAGAAGGCCAAGGGCACCGAGAAGTGCTCCTACTGCCGCGGAAAGATTTTCCGGGACACGGACATGGCGATATGCTCCAAGTGCGGTGCCACGTACCACGTGCAGTGCGCCAGGCGCGCCGGCAGGTGCAAGAT
>WAOY01000088.1 GCA_015520985.1 DHVE2 group archaeon | reverse complement strand
CCCCAGGACCACGGATATGTAATTTCTGCTGGTTCCAACCGCTTCCCCTATCCCCTCCTGGGTAATCTCATAGGGTGCAGCTATACCCTCGTAGCGGGAATGCGGAAACCTGCTGAGATGCAGGATTATCTTCTCCTTGGTGCTTGGGCCTTTCAACCCGGATAGATTAAATTCGTAATATTTAAAAGTTTTCTATTGTCGTTCCGACAACTTATTTGGCGGTAACTTTATTAACTTTGTTCCCATAGCAATGCGCGTGTGCGAGAGGATCCCGAGCGGGTGCGATAGCATCGATGAGCTTCTCGGTGGTGGATTTGAGAAGGGTTGCATAACCGAGATTTATGGGGAGGCGGGTAGCGGAAAAACGAATATATGTCTCCAGACTGCGATTCTGACGGCGAAATCAGGCAAAAATGTCATTTACGTGGATACCGAAGGCGTTTCCATGGAGAGGTTCCGCCAGCTGGGCGGCGACGAAGAGATCGCAAAGAGAATAATATTTTACCGCGTCTACAAGTTCTCGCAGCAGGCTGATGTGATAGAGAAGATAGCCGCGCTTGTGATGAAGAAGAAGGACATACCCCTTATAATCGTGGACTCCCTCACTGAATATTACCGGGCGGAGCGGGGCGTGGGAGAAGATGTGAATACCCAGAAATCTCTATCCTGGCAGCTAGCCATACTGAACACCATAGCTAGGAAGATGAACGTTGCGGTCATAGTGACAAACCAGGTGTACATGGATACCTCCAGCGGGGAGATAAAGCCCATCGGGGGCCACGCGCTGCACCACAACGCTAAGGCGATAATAATGCTCCGAAAGATAGGCAACGGGTTCAGGGAAGCGGAGCTGATCAAGCACAGGTCCAGGGAGGAGGGGAAGAGGGTGAGGTTCTACATTGATCATGACGGAGTTAAGGGGGCGCGATGATGAACGCGTATTCTGTAGCGTATGGGATCGGGGCGGCTATACTGGTCTACCTGGCATACCAGGTGTACGTGAGAACCCCCAGGAGCGAGGCGAAGTTTTACTTTCTCCTGATGACCATTTCAGCCGCGATATGGATTACTGCGGAGTTTATATACTACACTGTGTGGGGACCCCTGTCCGCCGTCTTTTACTACGTAAAGTTCCTGGGTATTGCCACACTCCCGTATGCCATACTGATGCTGACGCTCACTGTACCCACCCGGAGCAGGATTATGAGGATCAGGTACCTTCCCCACATCCTCTTCATACCACCTGCAATAAGCATATTGCTTCTGGTCACTAATCCCCTGCATCACCTTTTCTTTGTGGGATTGAAAGGCGTTGTTATGGTGGATGGGCACGTGCGCTACACTGGCATATGGGGACCTGTGGCGGAGTTCTGGCACACCCCGTATTCCTACTTCTGCCTGATATGGAGTTTTGCCAACATACTGCTCAACATCAGAAAATCCCGCGCAAGACTGGATTATTATTTTCTCCTATCCCTGTTTCTGGCGATTGTGGTACCTGTGATTATGAACGTGTTGATTCTTTACTTCCGCAACATATACCCTGACCCCACCTCTCTCACAATAGTCTTCTCCGCCGGGCTGCTTGCCTACGTCTTCTCCAGATATAAGCTGTTCCAGCTCCCCAAAAATATCGAGGTATCTAAAGATATCAGCGTTCCAGAAATAGAGAGGGGCAAGAGTTACCTGGTTCAGGGCGATGGATACTCTCTGCTCAAACGTCTGGCCCAGGCGAGGCCCATGCTGGTGATAACCACTAGAAGCGCCGAGTGGATAAGGAAGTACACTTCCCGTGATGATCTGCCCGTGATCTGGCTGAGCGAAGTTAGCTCCGAGTTCTCCATACTTCCCGAGCGGCTGGAATTCGAAATTGAGTACACTGCTATAGAGTTCTGGAGGCAGAATCCAGGCGGTGTGGTGGCCATAGATGGCGTTGGATACTTGAGTGCGTTCAACTCCTTTGACCGCCTCCTTATGTTCCTCAAGGATATGGTTGACGTCTCATCGAACTACGACGGCTCCGTGGTGGTTCTCTCCACGGATCTGGATCTCATGGACGAGGATTGTGAAAATAACATCAGGGCACTTTTTGACGAGAGAATAACCCTCACTGAGGAGGTGTCGTACGGGATATTTCGCTTGATTGATGGCGAGATAAATTCCGCCAGGGTGCTTTGCATAAGTTCCGAGAATCCAGAAAAGGGATGCGGAGAGGCCGAAAGGAAAATATGGGTGCGCCGCGGTGGTGATTACACGCCGGACAGCATGAGGATCGAGGTGCTTTACG
This sequence comes from DHVE2 group archaeon, assembly GCA_015520985.1. Classification (GTDB taxonomy): domain Archaea; phylum Thermoplasmatota; class Thermoplasmata; order Thermoplasmatales; family Aciduliprofundaceae; genus JAADDK01. Next base: position 2,799 of record WAOY01000088.1, on the reverse strand, counting down.
AGATAGAGAAGGCCCTTGAAGATGGGTATGACCTGATGCTCAACAAGCCCGATGGTCTGTTCATAGGCTGGAAACCCCTCAAGATATACACGTACCTGAAGCTCCTGGCGGATCTCGCGGTGAAGTACCAGAGGAGAGTTTATATAAGGGGTGCACCTGGGAACCAGATTCTGCGAAAGATAATATCTATGTTTCTGTAAGCACCCTTATCTTGCCTGGGGGAAGTATGCGCAGAATCTCATCCACGGTCACCCTGAACTTCACTGCCAGTTTTTTGGCCACGGACTCCTTCTTCTCGTCGCCAGGTTCTATGACAACATAATCCTTGCTCCTTGCCTTCACCGCATCAACGGGGCCGCACATCACCAGTTCAGTGCCCTGGTACTCTATCTTCCCCACAGCCAGGCGCAGGGGCACATTGTGTATGTAGTTCCTCTTTCCGTGTATCACCCACGCACCCCTAGCCACATACTCACCGCTTACCCCCATCTTACTCACCTGCGACGGGTACACCCAGTAAGCGCTCAGATTCCCAAATCCTGCGTTCCAGGCCTTGCTCATGCTCACCGCAAACTGCGCCGCCTCGCGGAGGGTCTGCTCGCCCACTTCAAATCCCGATGATTTTATCACCACGCTCGGGGCGCCGTGGATGTCCGCGTGCATGTATAGGTCCTTATCCCCTAGGTGCTTCTTCACGACCTCTTCGTTGGTCTTCACGTCCCTTCCGGCGATCACAATCACCCCTTCGGAGCTTATGAACCACCGGTACTTCTCGAACCAGAACCTGCGCCTGGATTTCTTCTTCTCCTTTTTCTTTCTCTCCCTCTCCTCCCTTTTTATTTTCTCCTCGATCTCCTTTATCGCCCTTTCGGCGCCTTTTATCTTTTCCCTCGCCTTCTTAGCCTTCTCGTAGTACATCGTGGCGTTGTCCCCGGGTGACTTGTCAATGTGAAGCGTGAATTCTAATCCATCGAACTCCACCTTTATCTTACGCCCTTCCGCCTTCAACTCGCCTCTCCTGGCCCTCTCTATCATCTCCTGAATCTCCTGGAAATGGGCGTATATGGTATCCCCTATTTTCCTGTTTATCTCCTCCTCCCTTCTGAACTCCTCAATCTTCCGCAACTGCATCTCCTTTATGCTCACCGCCTTTAGATTCTTTGGCTCCTCCCCCGCAATTCTTTTCACGTACTCACGGAGGCATTCGTCCATACTATCGTGCTTCGCAGGTTCCTCTTCCCTGGACAGCAGGGGAATTGGGGAGAAGAAGTCTCCGTAGTCGTAGCATCCCGAGAAATTAAATATCTCCTTAAGCGCCGCTTTAACTTTTTCGCATTCATCATAACTTAATTCCTTCGTGTTCTTGTTCACATTAGCCCTTGCGCAAACCTCCTCCGCGTACCTGCCCAGGTTGTACTCCATCGCGAGGAAGCGCACGAGATCCTTGGAGGAGTCCTGGAAGTCTGAGCATATCTTATCGATTCTCTCCAGGGGATGCCCCCGTGACGGGGGTGGTGTGTATTCGTGTCCCCTCATAACAGTTCTATGACGCCATTCCCTCTCAACGTAGGCCTTCTCTATCATTCCGTCCTTCACCACTATCACGTTGCCCCCGCCGAATAGTTCGAATATCAATATGTATTCGCCGGTATCCATCATCACTATCCTGTCGAAGTTCACCTGCTCGAATCGCAGTATTTTTTTGTTGGAGAAGCGCTTGCGCAGGTACATGGCGAACATGCTGGGTGTGTCCGGCGTTTCCCTCTCATCAAAGAAGATGAATCCATCAAGGTTGATATAAAGCGGTCTCGTTTCGCCCCTGTATATTTTAAGCAGGAATTCCTTCTCACCGACCTGGTATATCTTCTTGATGAATCCCCCCTCTACTTTTTCCCTGTTTTCCCTGATCCATGCGCTGATGTCCAACGATAGCATTGCGTCTTTGATTCCCTGGGCCATACGGGTTTATCCTCCTCGGGGATATAAGGATGCCGCATCTTGCACACACAGCAAGGTGTTGATAAGATTTAAATACGGATTGTGATATTATCCCTCGGTGCCAGACGCGAGCACTCATCTCTTCCCACCTGCAATGCTCACCTGGAGGTGAGAATGAGATGAGATGGGGGATAATATCCATGGTGCTGGCACTGATTGTTGCCCTGATGGTAATTGCCCCTGATGCCATGGCGGATTACGACGTGTCTGCCAAAGTTGAGGTGTATGGTGTAATGGAAAAGGACTCCCGTCCCGTTCCTGGGGGTGTTATATTCATAGATATTTACGTTGCTAACCACTACAAGGGCAAAAGGTCTATGACGGTCCGTGATCTTTATTACAAACCGGATTTTGGTGATCGATGGGTGAGGGACACAGCGATGGATGAGCCCGGTGCTGGATTAATATTTCCAAATGAAACGACAGGTATTTCTACAGAAGTAATACACATCCCTAAGAACGCTACCGTAGGTAACCATACTGTCGAGATAAAAATCCGTTTCACGCTGCACGGCGATGACTGGGGTGGACACGACGGAGAGGCCACTGATTACATCTATTACAACTTCACATACACAATCAACCCGGCTAGCGACGCAGGCAACAATGGTGATGTGGATTCAACACGGCTCGGGGGCATACCGTCTTGGGGAATAGCGGTGGTTGCAGTCATAATTGTTCTGGTCGTCGTGGCGGCTGCGTTGGTACTGATCAGGAAAGGCAGGTGAACGGGTTATGAAGGGGTTTGCCGCTTTCACCGCAGCGCTTGCACTTGTAATTCAATTTTTTGTAGTGATATTC
>WAOY01000087.1 GCA_015520985.1 DHVE2 group archaeon | reverse complement strand
GTGAACATGGGGTACCGGATTAAGATAGTTGATGAATTTGGAAACGAGGCCTACGGGCTGCTTTGAGGTGATGCTCCATGGGTCTGAGCACAAGCGCGACTCACATCATCTTCTTCATCGCCTCCGTGGTCATCGCCGGGGGATTCATAGGGGTAGCCGCCAGCGTTATAATCAACATATCCAACGGTATACAGGACCGCGGGGATATGATAGGGAAGCAGCTGTCCGAGGATTTCTCCATAATAAACGATCCGGAGAGGATGAGCAACGATCCCCTCATCTTGTATCTCAAGAACACTGGCAGGGTACCTCTAAGCACCGCACATATAACAGTGCTCGTCGATGGAATCGCTGCTGATTTCACGGTGAGTGACGGCAGCAACGGGACCTGGATGCCGGGAGAGGTCATAGTGCTTCAGGTGCATGTGAACCTGTCCAGCGGTACGCATGTGGTAAAGGTGATCCTGGAGGATGGCCTCGCGAGGTCCTTTACCTTTGAGGTGTGAGGCATGTACCACATAAAGATAGAGAGGGATGAACTGCATTCGAAGCTCGGAGGCGGGTTCCCCGAGGGTTCCCTGGTGATAATAGAGGGAGAGGACGGTAGCGGGAAGAGCGCGCTCACGCAGAGGTTCGCCTACGGATTCCTCCTGAACGGGCACACAGTGACCATAATCTCCACGGAGCTAACCGTGAGGGATTTCATAAAGCAGATGTACTCCCTCAACTACCCCATTGCCAGCTTCCTCCTGAGGAACCGCCTTCTGTTCATCCCCGTTTACCCCATAATCGGGAACATACGCGACCGCCGGGATTTCCTCGGAAGGTTGATGTCCTCGCCCAACCTCTTCAGGAGCGATGTGATAATCATAGATACCCTCTCCTCCCTTGTGAAAGCGAGCCTAAACGCGGAGACCAGGGCAATCCAGCTCCTGGCGTTCTTCAAGAAGATAATGGCCCTGGACCGGACAATAATACTTACCATAGAGAAGGGGGTGATACCCGAGAACATACTCGCGTCCTTCAGGTCCACGGCTGATGTGTACATAGAGACCAAGATAAACAGGATCGGGAACATAGTGAACCGAATAGCCTTCGTCCGCAGGTACGCCAACGCCCCCTCGCGGGTGGAGAACACCATAGCGTTTCGAGTGGAATCAGGCACCGGGATAATCCTAGAAATATTGGCGGTCTCGTGAGGTGGTGCCCGTGGCCAGCAAGTTTGATGTTGCAATGCAGCGAAACCCGCACCTGGCGGAGTACGTTCGCAGGGTTCAGGCGGAGCTTAAGGAGAAGCCGGAGTTCTACGAGCAGCTGTCCAGGGATATGAAGGAACTGGACTGGGTCAACGTCATATACCCCGTGGGAGACCCCATATTCATCCACATATACGGGCGCCGAGCGGAGAGGAAGTACCGCGTAATCCAGCCGGAGCTCACGGAGAAAGAGAGGAGAAAATACGAGAAGATAAAGGAACTCATATTCATCAAGGCGGGATACGAGCCGCCACATAGGACCAAGGAGGAGTTCGAGAGGCAGATAGAGCGCCTGCTGAAAGATTCCGTCAGGATCACCGAGGAGTACGAGGAGTTCGAGGAGCCCACGGGCTTCCTCGCCATGTTCCGCAAGGTCAAGGTGCCCGTGACGCGGCTTGAATACGAGAAGATAGACTACTACCTCAAGAGGGATATCATAGAGAGCGGACCCCTAGAACCGCTGCTTCGCGACCCCTACATAGAGGACATCCACGCAATAGGAATCGAACCTATACACCTGGTGCATAAGGTTTTTGAGACCGTCGAGACAAATGTGCAGTTCACAAGCTACGACGAGCTCGATTCGTACCTCAGGGGCATGAGCGAGAGGATGGGCAGGCCCGTGAGCACCGGGCGCCCCATAGTGGACGGTGCACTGCCCGATGGGTCGAGAATAAACATAATCTACGCGGACGATGTGAGCATAAAGGGCGCATCCTTCACCATCAGGAAGTTCGCCGCGGAGCCCCTGAGTGTGACGCAGCTGGTGAAGTGGGGTACCTTCTCACCAGAGATTGCGGCCTACCTGTGGATGGCCATAGAGTACGGGAAGAGCCTTTTCATATCCGGAGAGACAGCGAGTGGAAAGACCACGACGCTGAACGCCATAATTCCCTTCATACGCTACAACCACAAGGTTTTCACCGCGGAGGACACGCCGGAGGTGCACGTGCCCCACGAGATATGGCAGCGACTCCTCACCCGCGAGGCAGGCCCGAAGGAATCCCGCGTGGAGATGTTCGACCTGCTCAAGGCTGCGCTGCGTTCAAGGCCCAACTACATAATCGTGGGTGAGATTCGAGGCGCTGAGGGCAACGTGGCTTTCCAGGCCATGCAGACCGGCCACCCCGTCATGGCGACCTTCCACGCGGCGTCCATAAAGAGGATGATACAGAGGTTGAGCTCTCCACCCATAAATGTGCCCGTTACCTTCATGGACAACCTCAACATCGGCGTATTTCAGCAAGCCGTGTATCTGCGGGGTCGCGCGTTGAGACGCGTTCTCTCTGTGGAGGAGATTCTGGGGTATTCATCCGAGCTTGGGGGCGTGATGACCAAATCCGTGTTCGTTTGGGATCCGCTCAGGGACGAGCACATATTCCGCGGGTTGAACAATTCATACATCCTTGAGGAGAAGATAGCGCCCCTCCTGGGCTACGCGGACCCCCGAAAGATATACGATGACCTGTTCCTGAGGGCCAAGATAATTAGGAAGATGATAGCCCACAACATATTCAGGTACCGGGACGTGGTGAAGATCATATTCGACTTCCAGAAGTACGGTACGGAAAAGCTTCCTTTCACGGTGTGATGCCCCATGCCCACGGTGAGGGAGAGGATAATACGCCTCTACCACTCCTTCGACATCCCCTGGAGGAAGTATATCCTCCTCTACGTAATCCCGGCGGTAGGGGGCACCATCGCAATCTCCATGTACATATTCCTCTCCTTTCCCCGTCTCCTCTTCCCGCTCAACTACGTGATATACGCAATACCCGCCTTCGGAGTGCTTTTTTCCCTCCTCTTCCCCCTGGTGAAGGGTGAGCGAAGGAAGATCGAGATAGAGAGGTACATGCACCTCTTCATCACCAGGATGGCCGTCCTCGCATCCACCCAGCTTCCCCGAAAGGAGATATTCCGCATACTATCGGAGGTGAAGGAGTACGGCGCCCTCAGCGACGAGATTGAGAAGATTTACAATCTGGTGGAGTACTGGAACCTGAGCCTGCCCGACGCCGCGAGGGTCGTCGCAAAGAGGTGCCCGAGCATAATGCTGGCGGATTTCCTTGACCGCCTGGCGCACAGTGCCGAGGCCGGCGAGGATTTCGAGAAGTTCCTGGAAAAGGAGAGGAAGGTGGTGCTGGAGACGTACGCAATCAAGTACGAGGCAGCGCTGGAGCAGTTGGATGTGTACAAGGAGGCCTTCGTTGCCATCCTCATATCCATGCTCTTCTTCGCAGTCTTCGTCGCCATACTCCCCATGTTCGCCCAGATTGATGCCACGTACCTCCTCTACCTCACCCTTCTCGCCTTCGTGGTGGTGGAGTCCGTGATGCTCTATGCCATAAAGGTTCGGCTTCCCGAGGACGAGGTATGGCACGGTCGCAAGGATATCAGGGCTCCGGCGGAGGTGAAACTGCTCAAGGTTCTTCCTTTTATATACATACTTGTTCTCCTCCTGTTCATCGCCACCCTAGCCATGGGTCTCTCCCCGTACGTGGCGGTCTCCATCTCCCTTCTCCCACTCTTCTATCCTGGGTACATAGTCCATTCGGCTGAGAGCGACCTCATAAACTGCGACGAGAACTACGACGCGTTCATACGCGCAGTCGGGAGCTACGTGGAGGCCAAGGGCAGCGACGTGATGGCTATGGAGAGGCTGAGGAAGCACGACTTCGGGAAGTTAACGAAGTACATAGACACCCTCTACCGGAGGTTGCTCACCCGCATAGACAAGAGGAAGGCGTGGAACTTCTTCGCCGCAGAAACCGGAAGCAACCTGATCTCTAAGTTCACCGACATGTACGTGACGGGCATAGAGATGGGAGGGAATCCCACGAAGATATCGCGCATAATAAGCGATGCGTACATCCGCATGATAGGGCTCAGGAAGAAGAGGTACCAGTCGGCAACGAACCTCACGGGGATTCTCTACGGCCTGATGGTGGGCATGGCCTTCGCCCTCTACACCACCTTCGTCTTGATGAAGATGATGGCATCCATGATAAAGTACTACCCCGTGAACCTGGCGCAGTACATTAAAATCCCTCTGCTGTCCGCAAAGTTCCCCATAGAGACTGCAAGCATCGTATTCCTCGCCCTCCTGGTCATCCACGCCCTGATATCGTCCCTCATGATAAAGGTGGTTAGCGGCTCGCACAAGCACAGTATATACCTGCACTTCTCCATGCTCACCTGGATAGGGGTGGTGGTGGCGTATCTGACCGAGGATATCGTGGGCAGGATCCTTCTCTTCTGATCACTTGCTGGTGATCCTGTACCACTTGAGCACTTTCCTGAACTGGATGATTATCGTCTTTATGGTTATCTCCCCCAGGAGATTCCCGTTCTCATCGAGTATGGGTAACCTGCGGATCCTGAAGGACCTCATCTTTTCCAGGGCATCCTCTATGGTGCTGTCGGGTCTGCAGTATATTATTTTCCTCACCATGATGTCCCTGGCCGTGAGCACGTTTCCCAGCAGGAGGGATCGTATATCAACGCCGCCGATGGCGTAGGGTTTGATCCTCTTGGGCGCCATCACCTCAAGGAGGTCCTTCTCGGTGATTATGCCCGACAGCTTCATGCTCCCCTTCTTCTCCATTATCCAGACGTGCCTCCTGGCCGTCATGATTGCGAAAATTTCCTCTATGGGTGTGTCCTCGTAGGCAATCGGCAGGTTCCACACGTCCTTCTTCATTATAGTCTCAACGGGAACCTTGTAAAAGTGCTTGAGGACATACTGTATGTCCCCGTGGTCTCCCTTTTTGGATTTGCCCATGTTCGGAATAACCGCGATGAGATATTTAACCCTTTGCTTATTCCGGTGCTGGGTTAAAGATAAATAGTTAAATCCCATACTAAGCGCAGGTGAAGGATATGATTTGTGAGCTCTGTGGCAGGGATGTTCCACGCCTCAGGAAGGTCGTCATAGAGGGTGTCATTTTGAACGTGTGCGATGAGTGCGCCAAGTTCGGGAAGGAGATAAGGGGCAACGAGATTCCGAAGGAGGTAAAGTACATACCCCCTGAGGTCATCCGCGAGAGGATAGAGAGGAAGAAGAGGCGCAGGTACCGGGATCTTGACGAGGAGGAGGTTCTGGTTGAAGATTATGCGGAACGCATACGCCATGCCCGGGAGAGATTGGGGATGACGCAGGACGAGCTTGCGAAGAAAATACTTGAGAAGAGGACGGTCATATCCAAGATAGAGCGCGGCGAGATGCACCCCGATGACGCGCTAATAAAGAAGCTGGAGAAGACCCTCGGGATAAAACTGAAGGAGAAGGTCACCGTAACGTATCGGAAAGAGGAGAAGAAGACCCGTGGCCTGACCCTGGGGGACCTGCTAAGTGATGCGCTATGAGCGCGGACCTGATATACAAGATAGTGCTCGCGGTGATAATCATCATCCTGATTATCGTGGTTCAATATCTCTTCAACCCGCGCCTCAATTTCGCGAGGAAGTACTCCGAGGTGGAATACGAGGAAGAGGAGGAGAAGGAACTCAGCGAGGAGGAAAAGAAATTCTACGAGGAGATATGGAACGCGAAGAGGAAAAGGGAATCAGAGGGCCAGAGCACGGATGAGCGCCCTTAGAGGCACGCCGTCCACTTCATCCCTGGGGGTCTTGTTGACAAGCACGATGGCAAGCTTGGGGTCTCCGCCCGCATTCCTTATGTCCTCTATCGCCTTTGACATTGTCTCGCCTGTGCTCAGAACATCGTCCACTATGACCACCTTCTTCCCCTCGATGTGCGCATAGTTGCTCGAGAACGCGCCCTCCTCGCGGTTGGGGTGCGGGCGGTACACTATGAGCTCTACGCCCAGTTCCTCCGCTATGAAGGTGGCGTAGGGGATGCCGTTTATGAGAATACCCACTATGGAATCGATGGTGAAGTCCCTCTTCTCCATCTCCTCCAGAATTATGTCGCTCATAACCTCGGCGATCCTGGCGATCCTGTACGGGTAAATGCCTATGCTTCTCCACCCTATCTTCACGTCCTTCGGGGCCTCTTCCTCCTCGAATCCCTTGGTGAGGAGCCACTCAACGGTGTTCGTGGAGAGATGCAATTCCTTCGCGATCTCCTTGGTGTCAAGCCCCCTCTCGCGCAGCTCGTGCGCCCTTCTCGCGAGTTCCTTAACGCTCTTCATACCACATCACCTCAGCACTCATAGGGCTCATCATCACTCAGCGCCCTTCTCTCATCACCTGCGCATATATCCCCTGAAAATATTTAATACTTATCGCCCCATGCAACCCGCATGAATTTTGCAGTTCCCTGCGAGAACAACGAGAAGTTGCGGGAAGTTGTGAAGAGGATTAACGAAGATGTTGAGCTTCAGACGCTGTGGAAAGCGTCGAACATAATTGCGATTGACCGCCTGGGCTTCAACGACCATGGGCCCGTGCACGTTAAAATCGTCGCGAACCTTGCTCTAAAGATGCTCCGCATCCTAATTTCGAGGGGTATAACGCCGAGCATAGTGAAGAACTACGGGATGACAAACGATGACGCGGAGATCGTGGTGGTGATGGCGGCAGCTTTGCACGACATAGGGCATGCGATCCACCGTGTTGAGCACGAGGACAACAGCATACCCCTTGCGATTCCCATTATTGATCGCATCCTGGACGGGCTGTACGACGATGAGCACCGTGCGATAATGAAGGCGGAGATTCTCCACGCCATATTCTCGCACCGCGCCCCCATAATGCCCCTCACCATAGAGGCGGGCGTCGCCAAGATCGCGGACGCGCTGGACATGGAGGAGGGCCGCGCCCGGATACCCTTCGAGGCGGGGAAGGTGAATATCCATTCCGTCTCGGCTCTGGCGATAAAGCAGGTGCGCGTAGTCGAAGGAGATGAGAAGCCCCTGAAAATCCGCATAACCATGCGCAACTCCGCGGGCATATTCCAGGTGGACGAACTTCTCAAGAACAAGATAGAGATGTCGGGCATAAAGG
>WAOY01000086.1 GCA_015520985.1 DHVE2 group archaeon | reverse complement strand
GTGTGAATCGCGACGGGCTTCTCATATCCCAGTTTATCTGCGACGTCCCTGGCCAGCATGTGCGCGTGTCTCTGGTCCATGCCCCCCAGGGCGACTTCTATTTGCATGTCGAATATATCTGCGACCTGCATGAAGGGGTAGATTATCTTGGAGGAATCCAGCTCCGCCTCGTCCTCCTTGCGGCCCATTATGGTCATCGCCCTCTTCACCCGCTTGAGCGTGGTCTTCTTCGCAATACGTATCACTTTCTCCCAGTATTCTTTTCGGGATACTAATTCATCCGCCCAGAGGTAGTTGGGGCGAATGCCGAGAGCATCGAAGACGCCCTTCAGGTACTCCCCTGCTAGGCGGATCTTCTCCATGTCCCCCGAGAACTTATCGTTGATGTAGGCGTGCCAGTCCGCGAGGTACACGAGCATATCGACGCCGGAATCCATCAGATCCCTGACTTTATTGCCTATGATCAACCCAGTGCCCAGGTGCACCCTGCCCGATGGTTCGATGCCCACGTACCCCTTGGGGCTGTGCTTCAGCTTCTCCTCCAGTTCCTCTTTGGTGATGACTTCCACCACGTTGCGCATGAGATTCCGGTCGAGCATACTGGTGAATGCCGGAAGGTATAAAAAAGGATTGTCGTTTGAGTGCCAATATCGTTGGTCTTTTTTATATACTCAAGTCTTTGAGTTTCAAATGACTAGATAACTTCATTTCTTCTCCTGCTCTTCATCTCGAAATATGCCGTCTATCAAATCCTTTGTCAGAGGGATCTTTAATTTCCACAGGATCAGTTCCTGGAATTTATCTCCAAGCAGATTTCTTAATGCTGCCTTGAATTGCTCTTTGTGTCCGTACAAGTACCACAGCGGTACTTTGTGTATTTTTCCATCCCTTTTGAAGTAAATTATGGAGTCCCTTTTCGTCGTCTCAATGTACACTACCTTATCAGCATCTTCTATGAAAGTACCTATTGGTTTCTTCTTTTTAAGAAAATCAGCCTCAGTTATTATCCTTTTCGTTGTAAGTATGAGCGGGTAGTTATGCTTGGTCGCCATTAGCGTATTTATCGACTGTATTGTAAACATTATAAATATGATGGAGACGAAAAGAAATGTAAACAGGGCTAACAGCACACTATCTCTACGGAAAAAGCTGGTGATTCCAAGAAGGTCCAAGATTGCAATTAGCAGGGCTGTGTACGGCACAAAACTCATACCTATGGTGATGTATGACATAAGATCGAACCTGTACGTGCCCCACCTATCCTTAAATGGCGAGAAGAAAAGCACTTCCTCACCAGGCAGGAGTTCAATTCCGAAATCCCTCAACGTGTTTTTTCTATCGTCGCTGATGTGGGACACCTCCCATTTTTTGCAGCATACAGCATTCTACACACTTTATATGAGCATGTTTAACATATCACTCTTCCCTATTTTAACATTTTTCTTCCACTGAGGCACACCCCTAATAAATGTGTGAAATTTAAGCTACATTCCCCTTCAAACCAATGTGAAAATTCCTAGAATTAATAATCCTTCGCCCTGCAACCGTGTATACGTCCCCACGCACCACCAAAATTATTTATACCAATACCCATTTTGCCCCTTGCCTGTGATTGATTGAATGAAGGAGGTAATGAAAATGGCAAAGCCGATATATGTGAGGTTTGAAACCCCGAAGGAACTGCAGGACAAGATACTGAGCGCCATCGAGATCGCCAGGGAGACCGGCAAGGTCAGGAAGGGAACGAATGAGGTCACCAAGGTTGTTGAGCGCGGCGACGCCAAGTTCGTCGTGATCGCCGAGGACGTGAATCCTCCAGAAATCGTGGCGCATCTTCCGCTCCTATGCGAGGAGAAGGGAATTCTCTATGGCTACGTGGCGAGCAAGAGCGACCTCGGCAAGCGCCTGGGGATAAAGTCCGCCGCCTCTGCTGGCGTGGTGGACTTCGGCAAGGCCGAGGAGCTCTTCAAGGAGATAATGGACGGCATAAAGGCCATAAAGAAGTGAGTGCGGGAAGGTGATGTGTTATGGCTGATGATGAGGCCACTCCGGCCGAAGTGCTGGAAATAATGGGTCGCACCGGGATGTCCGGCGAGGTCACCCAGGTGAAGGTCCGGGTTCTCGAAGGGAGAGACAAGGGAAGGATCCTCACCCGCAATGTGAAGGGCCCGGTGCGCGTTGGCGACATACTTATGCTCCGCGAGACAGCCCGCGAGGCAAGGAAACTGGAGTCAAGGTGATGTGAATGCCCCAAAAACGAGTATGCTCATTCTGCGGCAAGGAGATCGAGCCTGGCACAGGCAAGATGTACGTCACGCGCGACGGTCGTGTGTATCACTTCTGCAGCAGTAAGTGCTACAAGAACATGATCGAGCTTGGCCGCGTGCCACGCAAGGTGCGCTGGACCGCCGCGTACCGGAAGGAGAAGGAGATCCGCCTCCACATGCTCAGGAGGAAAGAGCATGAAGCAGAGAACGCTGGTACTGCTTAAGCCGGATGCGGTGAACAGGCGCCTCATTGGCGAGATAATCGCGAGGTTCGAGAGAAAAGGGCTGAAAATTGTTGCGATGAAGATGCTGTGGATGGACAGAAAGATGGCCGAGAGGCACTACGAGGTGCACCGCGGCAAGCCCTTCTACGAGTCCCTGCTGGACTACATAACCTCCGGGCCCATCGTGGCCATGGTCCTCGAGGGGGACAATGCAATTGCCGTCGTGAGAAGGATGATGGGCAAGACCAACGGCCAGGAGGCGGAGCCGGGGACGATACGCGGAGATTACTCCATGAGCATACAGAACAATCTCGTGCACGGCTCCGATTCCGAAGAGAGCGCGGAGCGGGAAATCGGGATATTCTTCTCCGACGAGGAAATCCTGGAATACAGGCTCGTGGACGAGATCTGGATATAATGGCAACCCACAGGGACATCGGAATCTACTCCTATCTCTCTTTTTCTCCCGGCATCGGCGGGAAATTGAAACGCGAAATCGATGATTTTTTCGTGGAGGAAATACCCGTAGATTTGCCCCGCTCGGATAATGGAAAGAACACCATAATCCTCGTCAAACTGCGGAACTGGGAGACCAACCGCTTCGTCAAGATATTAAGCCGCAGGCTCGGTATGAGCAGGCACCGCATCCGCTTCGCAGGCACAAAAGATAAGAGGAGCGTGAGCGTGCAGCACTTCTGCATAATGAATTTCAGGGATGTGGATACGCTCTCGAACATCCGCCTCGGTGGCGTGGAAATCCTAAATGCGTTCAGGAGCGATAAATGCATTGAACTCGGGGACCTTATGGGCAACAGGTTCCGCATAGTTCTCCGCGACGCCACATGCGATTCTCGCGTGGAGAGGATAGAGGAGGAACTGCGGGGAAGATTCCCCAATTTCTTCGGCGTGCAGAGGTTCGGCGCCGCGAGGCCCGTAACGCACATCGTGGGGAAGCACATAATCCTGGGAGAATTCGAGGAGGCGGTGAGATATTACATTGGGTTCCAGGGAGATTTCGAACGAGATGAGGGAAGGCGCATATTCTTCGATTCCCTGGATGCAAGGGAGGCTATAAAGCACATCTCTGAGCGGGCGGAGTACGAGAGGGCGATGCTGAACCACCTTATATCCCATCCCGGTGATTACGTCGGGGCCATACGCTCTTTGCCCAGAACCCTCGCCATGATGTTCGTCCATGCGTACCAGTCTTACCTGTTCAACAGGATGGTGAGCGAGAGGATACGCGATGGAATTGATATGCGTGTGGGCGACGTTGTAATGAAGACGGACCCCCACGGCATTCCGAAGCAGGAGTTCGTCAAAGTCAGCGGGTTCAACATCGACAAGCTGAAAAAACTGGAAGCGGTGGGGAAGGCCTACGTCAGCACCCTGCTCTTCGGCTACGAATCAGAGTTCTCCGGGGGACTTCAGGGAGAGATAGAGAGGCGCATCATCGAGGAGGAGGGCATTTCCCGGGAGGATTTCAGGATACGGGAGATCCCCGAGCTCAGCTCAAAGGGACGGCGGAGGAACATGGTGGCGAGGTACCTCGATTACCACCGGGAAGATTGCCTCTTCTCATTCACCCTGCATCCAGGCGTATATGCGACTTCGCTCATGCGTGAGTTCATGAAGAGGGAAGAGCTGGAATTCTACTGAATTCCCGCGATGATGCGCAGCGCACTGAGGAACAGGGCAGCGAGCAGGAAAGAAATGATCTCCACGCCCGCACCGAGAAGGACTTTTCCCATTGCGCTAATTTTCCTCCTCTGCCGGGCGTTCAGTTCCTCATCCATGAAAAGGAGCGGGAGGGCCTGGAACGAGCCGTAAACCAGGAACACGTAGGGCCAGGCCAGGACCTGAAGGGAAAAGAGAAGCCCGCCAGTTCTCTCGAATAATATCCCGAATGCGCCCCCAATTAGAAACGCGTCCCTGTGATTCAGGTTGAAAATGTGGGATGTGATGCACCATGCGATTGCGAAGCCGGAGTAGTAGCCGAATGCGAGGTAAAGGTCCACCAGGAGATCGGGGTGGAGAAGAAACCTGTCCTCAGGGGGCCTTGGGAGGTTGTCCAGAATCGCAAGGGTTTCCGTGAGGAGGCCGAACGCGACCGCGAGGAGGTAGAATTTAAGATGGCTGTTTCCCGGCATCCTGGTAGTGATTTTAACCGCGTGGTCCTTGAAGTACAGTGAAAAGGCGTACACAGAGAAGATCAGCCAGGGGGGCCCCATCCATGGGATGAGAAACACAGGGATGGAAGCGAATATGAGGAAGAGGTATCTCCTCAAGTATTCGCCTCCTTGTGCACCTCGTACCACATGTGCTCTATCTCGCTGAATATTAGGCGCGAGGCGGTTCTCACGGCGTTAGGCGATCCGGGAGTTACGAAGACGAGTTTTCCGGATATCACGCCAGCGGTGGCCCTGGACATCATGGCTGCTGTGCCTATTTCGTCGTAGCTCACCCTCCGGAATACCTCGCCGAACCCATTGAGCTCCTTGTCGAAGTTGGGCGCAATGGACTCGTAGCTCACGTCTCGGGAACTTATCCCCGTCCCGCCGTTCACGATGACGGCATCGCAGCCCCGCAGGAATTTGAACAGAGTGGCCAGGATTTCAATCTTGTCGTCCTTCACCACGGCGTACTCGCATATCCTGTGCGAATTCCTCTCGATCTCCTCCATTAATATTCTGCCGGACTCGTCATTCTCCTCGGATCTCGTGGAGCTCACGGTTATAACGCCTATCCTCAGGGAATACCTGTGCCTCTTGTGCTCCCTATGCCCCATTCCCATCACCCTTCCTCTTCTCCACAACCTCGATGTCCTTTATCTGCGTCATGGGGTACTGGCCGTTCTCGTCCTTCTCAAGGTACTTCACCATGTCCCATATGGTTAGCAGGGCGACGCTGACCCCTGTGAGCGCCTCCATCTCCACGCCAGTCTTGTAATGCGCCTTTACTTCGCACTCCACGTCTATCCTATTTCCGTGCATGTTGAATTCAATCTTCACGGACTCCACGGGTATGGGGTGGCAGTGGGGTATGAGTTCGGGGGTTCTCTTCACAGCGAGCATCGCCGCAATCTTAGCGGTTTCGAACACATCACCCTTCTTCACCTCCCCCTTCCTTATGACCTCCGCGGTGGTGCTTCTGAGCACTATTGTTCCCCTTGCCCTGGCTATTCTCAGGACCTCGTCCTTTGAGCTTATGTCGACCATGCCCATGCGGGATTATTCCCCACGCCATATTTTACCTTTGCTGCCGCTAAGTTTTTTGTAGGTTACGGCAATACGGATTGCATGCAGTGGTGGGTCTACGCAATAATCACGATGCTCATGTTTGGTGCGACGAATTTCCTGGTCAAGTACGCCGGGCACAGCGGCATGGACTCGGTGTTCGCATCCATCCTCCTGTGGCTGGCCACCGGCGCAATGGGTGTTGTGTTCCTCTTTGTTTACCGGGACCAGTTCATGCAGAACCTCAGGAGCACTCCCACGTGGCTCCTCCTGCTCCCCGTTGCCGCTGGTGTGACCCTCGCCATAGGTATGTACTCCATCAAGATAGCCCTCACCAAGGGTCCCGCGGGTCCCACCGTGGCCATAACCGCGGCAAACGCTTTCCTCGTAGCCCTCCTTGCGTACGTACTCATCGGGGAGAATCTCAGCCCGCTAAAAATCGTGGGTATGCTGGTGATCTTCGCGGGCATTGTTATGCTCACCCTCTAGTCCCTGGGGATTACCGCGGGCAAGTTGAATCCCTTGGAAAACATGCAAAAGAGTGAATAAAAAGCGGGGATAAAGCTAAGTATAGAGG
>WAOY01000085.1 GCA_015520985.1 DHVE2 group archaeon | reverse complement strand
GAGCTCTTCCCCGTGAAGTACTTTGAGAAGGACGCCTACCTCAACCAGAGCCCGCAGCTTTACAAGCAGATACTCATGGCTGCGGGGTTCGACAGAGTATTTGAAATTGCCCCGGCCTTCCGGGCAGAGGAGCACAACACGACGAAGCACCTGAACGAATTCATATCTATCGATGCGGAGATGAGCTTCGCAAACGACGAGGACGCGATGCAAGTGCTCGAGGAGGCGATCGTGAACGGGATAAAGTATGCGGTGGAGCGCGAGGGAGACGCCCTGGAGCTCCTGGGCATGGAGGTGAAGGTACCCCACATACCATTCAGGCGCCTCAGTTACGATGAGGCGGTGGAGATAGTGAACAAGAGCATGGACATGGAGTGGGGCGAGGATTTCTCCAGCGAGGCGCTTAAAATCCTTGGCGAGGAGATAAACGACTTCTACTTCATAACCCGCTGGCCCCTTGACATAAAGCCCTTCTACGTGCTTCCCTCCGGTGACAGGTATTCCCTGGCCTTCGATCTCATGTACCGCGATAAGGAGCTCAGCTCGGGGGCGCAGAGGAACCACCGCTACGATAGCCTCGTTGAAATCATGAAGAATAAGGGACTCAACCCGGACAACTTCGAATTCTACCTCCGCGCGTTCCGCTACGGCATGCCCCCCCACGCGGGCTGGGGCCTTGGCCTAGAGCGCCTCACGATGATCGTCACGGGTGTGAAAAATATAAGGGAATGCGTGATATTTCCACGGGACAGAACCAGGCTGGTTCCCTGATATTCACGCCTGCCTGAGCATCAGGTCCTCGTAGGCAGTCAGAGCAGCCATGGCTCCCTGGCCGGCGGCGATTATTATCTGTCCAGCCACTCCCGTCACGTCCCCCGCGGCGTAAACCATCGGGACGTTGGTGCGCATCTTGGGCGAGACCTTGATGTATCCCCGTTTATCCGTCTCAACGCCTATCTTCTTCGCCAGGTCGCTCATGGGTATGAGCCCCACGTAAATGAAGACGCCGTCCACCTTTATTTCCTTTGTTTCGCCGGTGTCCCTGTCCTTGTAGACCACGGCTTCCACCTTATCGCTGCCCTTTATCTCGGTGACCATGGCGTTGGTTATGTACTCTATGCCCTTCTCGTTGATTATGTCCACGTAGGCCTTCTCGCACATGTACTTGGGCATGTATTCAATAACGACGGGCTCCACGCCGATGTCCTTCAGGTATATGGCAGCGATAGCACCGGAATTTCCCCCGCCTATCACGGCGACCTTCTTCCCGCGGAAGAAGTAGCCGTCGCAGGTTACACAGTAGGATACGCCCTTTCCGAAGAGTTCGTTCTCCCCGGGGACGTTGAGCTTCCTGTGCGTCGTTCCAGTTGCAAATATTATGGCCTTGGCCCGGTACTCGCCCTTCTCCGCCTTCACCAGGAAACGGTCCCCCTCTCTAACTATGTCCCGCACTTCGTTCCTCTCGGATATCTCCACGTACTTCATCGCGTGCTCCTTGAAGAGTTTCGCGAGCTCTTCGCCCTTGATTCCCTCGAACCCCAGGTAGTTCTCCACGAAGGGCGCCTCCTCCGCGAGACCACCTGCGTTGCCCTTGTCCACTATGATGGCGCTGAGCCCGGCGCGGATTGCGTATATGCCAGCGCTCAGCCCCGCGGGGCCTGCGCCTATTATTACCACGTCCACCTCCCTGCTCTCGCGGGACGCAGAGGGCAGGACGAACCCCACCTCCATCGCGATCACCTCACTGGGCCTTCTTCCAGGCTTCGATCACGTACTGGATGTACTGCTCATCGGGATAGGCGCCTATGAACTGCACATCCTCGTTAATTACGATGTGGGGCACGCTCATGACGTTCCACTTGTTGGCCCACTCTGGGAATTCTATTGCCTCTATCATCTCGCCGGTGATGTTCTCGTTCAGTATGGCGAAGCGATGCGCCGTGCGCACGGCACGCGGGCAGTAGGGGCAGGTTGGAGTCACAAAAACCTGGATCCTCACCGGCTTGTCTATCTGCTCCAGTTGAGCGCGAACCTCCTCGCTCACCTCGGCGGTCCTGCGGGAGACGTCGATTATGTCCTCTATCATGGATGAGAATTCGTATCCGGATGGGAGACCGACGTACCTTATCCTCCCTCCGAATTTATCGCCGTCGGTTATCACGACCGTGGGGGCGTGCTCCACTCCATATTTCTTCGCCTCTTCGCTGTCCACCGGGTACTCGTGGAATTCTATAGCATCGTGCAGTTCCGCGACTTCCTGCGCTATTGCCGTGGCCACGTTGCAGTACTGGCAGTTGGGCCCGGTGAACACGAGCAGCAGGACCTTCTCCTTGAGGTACTTGTCGAATTCCCCCTTCAGGTACTCCTTATCTTTATCTCCTATGTATCCCATTTCAATCACCTTGCCCGCCGATAAGGGTATCATATTAAAACATTTGTGGTACAGAACTGTGTAATTTAATCGCCGGGTAAAAATATGAAGAGGGTGGGTTCACCTCTTCTTCCTGAGGAGCACCACCGCGAGAACGACCACGATCACCACTATCAGGGCTATGGCGATGCACATCATTCCTCCGAGGTCAAATCCAAATGATGCGTTGCCGCTCTTAACATCGGGGCTTATGTTGCTCGATGTGAATATCTCCGTGTCGAAGTTTCCGTCGCCATCGCTGTCCACGCTGAGCTTCACGGCGTCGGCGGCATTGGAAGCCACCTTTTCCCAGTTCACCTCGTACTGGTCCACCTCATTCACCTTTATCGGTATTTCCTTTGCCTCCACGATCAGTTCTTCGAGGGACGCCCTCGACGCGGATCCGTACTTCTTTATCTCCAGGGTGTACTTGCCGTCGTGCCCCCCGATTACCCTGTACCTGAATGATTCTCCCTGGACAACGGGTATCCTGTATGTCGTGGGGTTGATGAGGCTCACCTCCACCACTCCAGGAATTTCCTTGTGCACAGTTCCGTCGGAATCGTACCCGTACATCCTACCAGAGGAGTCCACAACGAGGAGATGGTGATAGTTCTCGCCGTGCTGCACGTCCACATCCTTCAGGGTCACCTCCACGAAACTCCCTATGCTGGGCTCGTCTGCGAGCATTACGTTGTGGCCATAGTAGTCCGTCCATGCTATTTTGCCTCCTCCTATGGATATATGCCATACCTCCTGCTGGGATATGCTGTACAGTTTGTGGGATAGCACGTTGTAGATGTAGCCCTGGTAATCGTAACTGAACACAACGAGGTACCCGTCCATGTCTATGGAATCGAAGAAATCGTAACTCGTATCGAATGATGCTATTCTCTGGTACTCTCCCGTCTTCATGTCCATTGCGTCTATGAAGATGCTCTTGCCGAAGTTCCAGCGTCCAGCGTATACTATCCAGTCATCGTAAATCCCGTAAATCGAATATCCATCCGATATGATTTTCCACGTGGTGCCGTTAGCGAAGCAGTGTATGTAGCTCCCCATGGCAATGTACTTATCTGAAATCACCGGGTAATCGAAGTAATCCATGGAGACATCTATGAAACTGGGGGAACTCCCTATGTCCACGTACCCCATCTTGTACCCGTTGTCGAAGTAGGCGAAGGCGACCCTACTTCCGCGTATGTCAGGTGCCATGTATTTCGCATCAGCAGATGCGGCCAGCACCGTGCCCTGGTCGCTCTCTATGCTTCCGTTGCTCTCCCAAACCACCCGGGATCCCACCCTGGGTCGCCTTTCAGATACCCCTGAGATCCCGTAATGCTCCGTGCCTCCGTTGGTGTAAACAATTATATCTGTGTCCCCGGAGTCCCCCCGGTTGAAGTACTCCTCCCAGGCTACGGTGCCTCCCAGCACGGATATATCGCCTACGGTGTTGTCCGTCGTGTATATCGTCCTAGCATCCAGATTTATCGGCGTGATCTCCGTGTATCTATTTTGTTCCACAGAAGTACCCGTGTGATCCGATCCAGCGGACATCCAAAAACCCTGCAGGATGAGCAGAGTCAAGATGCCGATGGATAAAAACAAAACAATTTTCGTTTTCATATCCTTCAACTCCTATACGCCAGAGCGCATAAAATATGCTATGCGATTTTTATATTTAACCCTTTCCCGAAAGTTCTTGGCCGGGCACAGAAAAATTTATAACGTGCAAGGAAATACCAACGGCAGGGATTGCCATGAGAGTGAAGGTTGATGTCAAGGATCTCAAGGAGATAACGAACATCCTCCTGACGCTGGTGAACGAGGCGAAGTTCGAGTTCAACCCCGAGGGGATGAGCGTCAAGGCGGTGGACGCCGCACACATAGCGATGATAGTCCTGGAAGTTTCCAGGGATGGGTTCGTGGAGTACGAGGCCGAGGAGGAGGAACTCGGCGTGGATCTGGACAAGGTGAAGGACATTTTGAAGATAGCCTCATCCGGCAGCGTAGTTGAGATATACAAGGAGGGAGGGAAACTAACGTTCCTCATAGGGAACCTCACCAGGAGCATGCCCCTCATCGACACCAGCAATCTGAGCGTGCCCAAGGTTCCCAACATAGCGCTTCCCGCGAAGATTGTGGTTCCCAAGGACGAATTCGTCAACGGGATAAAGGCAGCGGAGGCCATATCGGACAGCATAACCCTTCAGGCAACGCCCACCGAGTTCCAGATGTACGCCATAGGGGACGAGGACACGATAAACCTTGATTTGCCCAAGGACATGCTCCGGGAGATAGATTGCGACGAGCCCGTGAAGAGCACATACCCCGTGGATTACCTGCTGAAACTCGCGAAGGCCATGGACACCGCGGATTATGTGACCATATACCTGGGCAAGGACTACCCCGTGAAAATAGTGTTCGACATAGTGAAGGGCAAAGGTAAGGTCACATACCTCCTCGCCCCGCGCATAGAGGGCGAGTGATCATCCCCTCCGGAACCTCTTTTTTATAAGGAACATCAGGTTGTGGAACCCGTCTCGCCACGTGTTCAGTTTGACCTCGCCCTTTCTCTCCCTGTACTCTATGGGGACTTCCTCGCACCGGAACTTCCTCCATGCCTCTATCTTTATCTCCTCGCTGAAGGCCATCCCGTCGGAGGTCAGGTTGAGATCCTTTAGAATCTCCCGACGGAACACCCACATACCGCTCTGGGAATCCTTTATCTTCACCCCGAAGAGCAGCCGGGTGGCGATGGTCAGTATCGTGTTACCCACCTTGTGGGTGAGGCTCATCGCCCCCTTGCGCATCCTGGAGAACCTCTCGCAGGATATGAAGTCCAGGTCCTTTTCCAGGAGGTAGTCCACCAGTCTCTCTATTTCCTCCGCGGGGTAGGTGTCATCGCCGTCCAGGGTCACTATGACATCGCCGGTGGCATGCTGGAACCCTGTTTTGTACGCTCTTCCGTACCCTTTCCTCTTCTCCACTATGACCTTCGCACCCTTCTCCGCGGCGATTTCCCTGGTCCTGTCCTTGGAATCTCCGTCCACTATTATGATCTCCCACTCGTACTTCCCCCCGCGGGGTATCTTGTCCAGCACGTGCCCTATCGATTCTTCCTCGTTCAGGGTCGGTATGATAACGCTCACCTTCATGGCCTATCACCGTAGAGCTTGCATGCCAGGTACCCCATCATGGCGAAAACGAGCCTGATGGAGCCCCAGAAAGACAGCTGCGAGGGATTTATCATATTGCTCGGCTTGTACTTTCCCCACAACCTTCCGTGCTTCAGCGTGAGTTGCTTCCTCCCGTAACCGTTCCAGAACGCCTGCTTGGCGAAGGCGTAGAAGGAATCCCGGGTGCGATGATACACGATGGCATTTGGATTGTACACCATTTTTGCCCCGTGGTCCACGGCGCGCATGTTCAGGTCTATGTCCTCGGCGGTAACGAACCAGGGGTCGAAACCGCCTATCTCCTCAAAGAGGGATTTTCTGTAGGCGAGGTTGCAACTCGGGTACGTCACGTCAAATCCTCGGTAGAATAGTTCTACCCTCTCGAGCTTCTCCCAGGGGCCGTAGCCTATGTAAATTGTCCTGCCGGCCACAACGTCCGCGCCGTCCTGGAACGATTTCCTGATCTCCCGGAGCCAGAACGGGTTAACGAGGTCGTCGCCGTCGGTGAAGGCCACGTAGTCACCTGAGGCCTTTTCCACGCCGTAATTCCTCCCGACTCCCCGGGACCCGCCCTTCTCGTACAGGTGTATGAAGTCGTACTTCTCCTGGTACTCCTTCACAATCTCCCTCGTCCTGTCGGTGCTGTGGGCATCCACTATTATTATTTCGAAGGGCTGCTCCTGTATCACCAGGGAGTCAAGGAGGTACGAAATGTACTTTTCCTCGTTCCTCACCGTTATCACGATGCTTATAAGCACAGCCACACGATAACGTTCAAACATAATATATTTTTCATTCCACCCTCCGAATTCAAAAGGGAGCGCGAAGTGCAGAAAACTAAAAATAGGATTTAAACATTTAGTCAATGCATGGCTGATGGCGGCAGGGAGAGATGTAAAACGGGGATCGCGGGATTGGATAACATACTGAATGGAGGCATTCCCCGCGGCAACACGGTTCTCATCACCGGTTCGTGCGGCACGGGCAAGACGACGCTCAGCCTGGAGTTTCTGGTCCGCGGGGCACTGATGGGCGAGAGGTCCATGTACATCTCCGTGACGGAGGTCCCTGAGAAACTTGTTGAGAACATGAAAACGTACTCCTTTTTCGACAGGAAGCTCATAGAGGAGAAGAAGCTGATCCTGATAGACCTGCAGGAGATTTACGTGAAACTTGGCCTCGAGAAACTGGAGTTCGACCTTGAGGACGTGAACATACTGGTGGAGCAGATAGTTAAGATCGTGAAGGAACTAGGTATAAAGAGGCTCGTGATAGACTCCATCACCTCCATATGCTACCGCCTCACCTCCCAGGAGGAGATTCGGGAGTTCATACTGCACCTCGGGAAGGAGCTGTCGGATCTGGGGTGCACCACGCTCCTCATATCTGAACTGCTCCCATCTGCGAAGGGGTATTCCCAGTACGGCGTGGAAGAGGCCATCGCTGACGGGATAATCCTGATGGGGAATCTGGAGAGGCGGGGAGATTTGCTCAGAACTATACAGGTCATTAAGATGCGCGGCACCACGCATTCCAGGGCGAAGTACGTTCTCGACCTCACGCCCATTGGCGTTCTCATAGCTCCGCTCCTCAAGGGAGGCAGTGTGGAGGTGATGTGATTGGGAGTAACTGCGGATGTGGTTTCAAAACTCGAGGAACTGCCTTCGGCCTCCTCCCTGGCAGTCAACACGAATGTGAGTTCGTACTTTGACGTTCTTCGCGCTGTGGTGGACGTCTTCGCCACGCGCCACGACCTCTACGTGTTCTACATAACTTCCACGATACCGTCGAAGAACATACTGAACCTCTTTGAACTCCTGGGCATCGATTCCTCCAGGATATTCTTCGTGGATACCATATCCCACCTGATGAAGGAGTCCACGGAGTTCTCGGACCGCTTCCTGTACATCGAGAGTCCCACCATGCTGGAGTACATAATGCTCAAGGTGGAGTACCTGGCCAGGAAGTACAGCGACAAGAAGTTCGTAGTCGTGCTGGATTCCGTGAACTCCATGTCCATATACAACGGCCCCAAGATAATGTCCGAGTTCCTGCACATCTTCGTCACGTCCCTCAGGAGCTGGGACGCCTACATGGTCATCCTCGCCATGAAGGAGCAGAACACCCCGGAGATAGACGCCATGCTCAACATGGTTTGCGACGAGATCTACGACGTGGAGGGGGTGAGCGAGTGACCATAAACACCGTTTCCATAGGGCTGCCAAACCTGGACAAAGCCCTCATGAACGGGGTCCCTGAGGGCTACACCATCCTCTTATCCGGCTCCCCGGGTTCGGGTATGGAGCTCTTCGCCAAGCAGTTCGCCGCCTCCGGGGGCGAGGAGGAGAACGTGATATACATAACCACCACTGAGCGCGATGAGGATATAATTTCCACCATGCAGAACTTCGGCTGGAGCACCGATAGGATAACTATAGTGAACATCGGCGCCGAGTACTACCACAAGGTCCTTGAGAAGGAACTGATAATAAGCAAGTACAGGGAGGAGGGAATACCCATAAAGGAGATATTCGCCCCGGCGCGCAAGCGCA
>WAOY01000084.1 GCA_015520985.1 DHVE2 group archaeon | reverse complement strand
GGGGCGTTCTTGATCGGCCGAAATCTGTCTCACGGGTACCTCTTCGTCGCTCTCCTTTCCATGACTGCGTTCTTCACCTCCACCGCTGTTGGGCCTACGATAATCCCCTGGGAATCCAGGAGCAAGACCTTCGAGAGGTTGATCTCCACGCCCATATCTATAACCACTGTTCTATTCGGAGATATGCAGGCATCTTTTTACTTCGGCCTCATAATAACTTTCTTCATCTCCCTCACCGCCGTTTTCCTCAATATATCTTTGAATCTCCTCATTTTCATACCGGCGATTCTTCTAGCTCTCCTCACATTCTCCGCCATGACCATCCTCATGTCCTCGTACCCGCCCACGGATGTGCCCGCGGACGTCATGATGCTCTCCTCCCTGGTGAAGTTCACCCTTCTGTTCATCAGCGGAATCTTCGTTCCCCTTGAGAACCTACCGTGGTACGCCCGCATGATTTCCTCAACCTCTCCCCTGACTTACCTCGTGGACTCTTTGCGCTATTCCGTGGGCCTGCCGGGCTACTTTCCGCTCTGGCTGGATTTTTCCGCGCTGATTTTCTTCGCCCTCCTTTTCTTCTTCTCGGGCGTGGCGATCCATAAAAGGGTGCTGGAGAGGAGGTTCACCTGAGCGGTGTGATTTCCACCCTTCCCCTTATCTTCTCTCCTCCAATCGTGTTGAACACAGTGCCGTACTTCTCCGCCAGTGCTTTTACTTTTTTGATTTTTTCTTTCGGCTCGGATGTCTTAATATGAACCACGTAATTTATCTCCTGAAGCTGTGGCTCCTCGCGATTTCTCCACCCGCTGACCTCTATCTCCAGATCCTTCACTTGAAGGTGCATCTTCCTTATCAACCTCCCCCAGTTTATCATCAGGCACCCGCTCAGCGCTGAGAGGAGCATCTCCGCGGGCAGAGGGCCTTCATCTCCGCCGTCTGTGTTGGAATCCGTTCTAAGGGAGAAGTGCCTCACCTTTATGAATGCGCCCACGCCCCCGTCCCACTTTGCCCTTATCCCGTACTCCAATTTTTCCATAAAAGGCACCTTCACTTTTCCTTGCATTCGCCTTTTTCTCTCTTCTCCCTCTCTATCTTTTCCTTCCAGTAGGGATCAACCTCGAGCACCTGGTGTATGAACGCATCTATCACATCCTTCACCCTTCCCATCGCACCGGTGACCACCTCGATACCCAATTGCTGGAAGAAATCCACGGCGCGGTGCCCCATGCCGTAGGCTATCACGACTTCCCCGCCGTTCTCCTTAACGAAGTTCGGCAGATCTCCAGGGCCGTGCTCCTCGAAGGGCACGGGGAGAATTTCCACCTTCGCTACTTTTCCATCTTCCACGTCCACGAAGGTGTAATACGGAGAGCGGCCGAAGTGCATGCTCACCTCGCTCTCAAGGCCTCGATCATCCACGCACGGTATTGCGATTCTCATCTCTTTCACCTGTGAACCCGCATAGTTTTATGAGATATGAACTTTGTTATTTCAAAAAAATTTGAAATACTTTCCCGCCATTATCCCCATGGTGAGAAAAATGAGCGACAAGAAATTCGATTACTGGTTCGGCGTGCCCCGGAAGGAGATTAAGTGGTACCCCCGCATCGATCCCGCAGTGTGCATCGGCTGCGGTCTATGCGCCGTAATTTGCGGCCGCGGTGTCTATTCATACGACCTCGTCTCCCGCAAGCCCGTGGTGGCCAAGCCCTACAACTGCCTCGTAGGGTGCCAGACGTGCGCCAACCTCTGCCCCGTGGGCGCGATAGAATTTCCCCCGCCATCCGTGGCCCAGGAGGCGGCGAAGAAGTACAAGATATTCGTTAAGGTCAAGAAGATGCTGGAGGAGAAGTTCGCCGAGCAACTTATTGAGACGGCAAAGCAGTATGCGGAGCAGACGGCCACCCACGAGGGCGCAATGGAGAAAATAGAAGAGTGCGAGAAATAAGGGCGGAGAGAATCAGCTCTCTCCCTCTATCTTTTTGAGCAGGGAATCCAGGTTACTCCTCGCCTTTTTGTCCACCTCGTCGTATATGCTGTTCCCGTGCGAGTCCATAGTGACCACGAGGGGTCCGAACTCCTCCACGTTGAACACCCAGACTGCCTCGGGAATTCCCAGTTCTTCGAGGAAATGCACTTCCTTTACGCTCTTTATCCTCTCGGCGGCGAGGGCTCCGCAGCCACCGGTGTAAGCCGCATAGACTGCGCCGTGCTCCTTCAGTGCCTTGAGGGTCTTTTCGCCCATTCCTCCTTTCCCCACTATGATCGCGGGGTGGAACTTCTCTATGAACTTGTCCTCGAAGATCTCCATCCTTATGCTCGTTGTTGGTCCAGCCGCGATGACTTTCCACTCGCCGTTGACCTTCGTGACCACGGGACCGCAGTGATATATAACAGCACCCTTTAAATCCAGCGGCGCACCCTCCTCCAGGAGCTTCTTGTGCGCCTCGTCCCTTGCGAGAACCACTTCGCCAGTTATGTATATTACGTCGCCTACCCTGTACTTCCTCGCATCCATTATTGGAGTCTTCTCGTGGTACTCCATTCAGATCACCTCCACCCTGCCATTGGCATCGATGTGAACTTTCCTCTTGCGGTTAGCCCAGCACTGCGTCACTATTCCAAGGGGAAGAGTCGCCGGGTGCCTGTGCGCATACTCAACGTGCACATCCAGCACCGTGGTATCTCCTCCGAGTCCCATTGGCCCTATGCCCAGCTTGTTTGCCATCTCGTAGAGTTCATCCTCCAATTTTGCAACGAATTCCTCCTCGTGCCTGGAGCCGATAGGTCTCAAGATAGCGGCCTTCTTCGCAAGGGTCAACGCGAGATCTGCTCCTCCTCCTATTCCCACGCCTATGATGGTGGGCGGGCACGGTTTTCCGCCGGACTTGAATATGTGCTCTATCACCGTCTTCTTTATCCCCTTTATGCCCACGCCCGGCGGGAGCATATAAAGGCCGCTCATGTTCTCGCTTCCTCCCCCCTTGGGTATCACATGGATAATGGCGTCGTCGCCTTCGCGGAGTTCCCAGTGGATGTATGGGACAAATCTCCCCGTGTTATCCCCGGAGTTCTTGTGCAGGAATGGATGCACCGCGTTCGGCCTCAGCGGGACTTCCTTCGTCGCTCTGCGGACGGCTTCCACGATGGCGTTTTTCAGTTCGGCGCGATAGGGGAAGTCGTAGCCCATGTCTATGAAGAACGTCTGCAGCCCCGTGTCCTGGCATATTGGCAGGGATTCCTTCCTCGCGATGGTGAAGTTCTCTATTATCGCCTTCAGCTGCGTCTTCGCCATCTCGTTTGTCTCCTTCTCATACGCTTTCTTCAGCGCTTCAACGGTGTCCTCTGACAACTGTGTCTCCGCGCGCCTTATGGCCTCAACAATTTCGTCGATCATGCCTTTCACCTCGTATGGGCATGCGTTGCAGGGTTAAAAACCTGTTCACGAAATTCATCTCGCGTGGATAATCAAAACATTTTTATTCGTCGTCTCATTGCGTGCTTCCATGTCCCAAATCGACACCCTTGTGCAATCGCTCCCCAAGGCTGAGCTGCACCTCCACATCGAGGGCACCCTTGAGCCAGAACTCGCCATCAAATTCGCCCGTAGGAACGGTATCCCGTTGAATGTGGGTCCCGAAGAACTCAGGAGAGCCTATGATTTCAAGAACCTGCAGGATTTTCTCAACGTGTATTATCGTGCCACCGATACCCTGCGTACCCGCGATGATTTCTACGAACTCACGATGCACTACTTCCGCAGGGCCAGGGAGAACAACATAGTGCACGCCGAGATATTTTACGATCCCCAGGCGCACATGCGCAGGGGCGTGAAGTTTGAGGTGTTCACGGAGGCGCTTCTGGAAGCCATGAGAGATGCACGCGGTGAATATGGGATATCCTCCAACCTCATACTCTCCTTCCTCCGCGATCTCCCCGAGGAAGATGCCCTTAAAGTCCTGGACGAAGCCACTGCGTTTCTCAACGATATCGTTGGCGTGGGGCTCGATTCCGCCGAGGTCGGTAACCCCCCTTCCAAGTTCTCCCGCGCGTTCTCGATGGCGAAGGACCTCGGCCTCATGCGCGTCGCCCACGCGGGCGAGGAAGGGCCTCCTGAATACGTCTGGGAGGCCATAGAGGTGCTGGATGTGCACCGCATAGACCACGGTGTTCGATCGGTAGAGGACGATTCCCTCATGCATTTCCTGGCTGAGCGGAGGATACCCCTCACTATGTGCCCCCTCTCCAACCTCAAGCTGAAGGTGGTCAATGATCTGAGGGACTATCCCCTGCGGGAGTTCCTGGACAGGGGTATCATTGCCACTGTGAACTCCGACGACCCAGCCTACTTCGGGGGCTACCTCAACGAGAATTTCCTCGCGGTGCAGAGGGCCCTCAACCTCGGACCTGAGGATATCTGCACCCTGGCCTCCAACTCAATCCTCGCGAGTTTCATCCCGGGCGATAGGAAGAGGGAGTTGCTCGGGAAGATCGATGAAATCTGCGGATCCGCGCCGGATTCATAACCTCAGCATCTCTTTGCATGTCTCCGCGTAGTACCAGTTGAAAAGCATCTCATCCCTGGATGGGATTCTGACCCCAAGGCTTCCCAAGGCCTTCTTGAACTCCCTGCCGTGGTTCATGTGCAGGAGATGCGCCACCTCGTGGGCCACGATATAATCCCTGAACTCCTCCGGGAGGAACACGAGCCGCAGGTTGAAATTGAGATTTTTCGCCGCGGAGCAGCTCCCCCACTTGGTTTTGTGCTCTTTTATGAATATCCTGTTTGGCCTCACGCCCAGGGCCTTGGAGTACCTTTCCACCCTCTCCCGCAGATCCTCGCGGAGCATCTCCCTCAGCATTCTCCTGAGGGAATCGGCCCTGCTCCTGCAAACGTACACCGCGTTGCCGCGGACGCCCACGTTCCTGCAGGAATTGCGAACCGTGTAGTACTTATCCAGGATCCTCACGCCCCTCGCATCCACATCTCTGCGGGCTCTCTCCCTGATTTCCTCTATCTTCCTGAGGTTCCTCTCTATCCACTCCCGCTTCCTCTCCACTACCTCCTCCACCCTAACGCCCCTCGGGGCAATAACCACGATTTCGCCATCCCTTAGCTCTATCCTCACGCGTTTAACGGGGCGGCGGATTACCTTCATCTCCCAACCTCCATGTATGGCAGGAGTTTAATCATGTCGTCCACCAGTCTGTCAAGGGTCCGGGAATCGTATCTTCCGAGGGAGACCATCACCTTGAGTATCTCTTTCCTGAACCTCTCCCGTATCTTCTTCATCACATCTCTCTTTCTGTGCCATCCCCGGAAGAGCAGGCCTTCCTCCCTTAACTCTTCGATGGTATTGTGCACAACCTCCGCGGATTTTTTCTCGTTTTCCAGTTCCCTGGAGAGGATACGGATCATCGCGTACTCCGCCGGCGAGATTTTCAAGCGCTTTATTCTCCTCTGCTCCTCGATTATCCTCTCTATAGCCCTCTTCTCCTCGCGGTATATCTCCTCTAAGCTTGATTTCCTCTCCTTCCATCTCTCGATCGCTTTCTCCACGTATTCCGCGATGTCTCCGAATATACTCTCCCTGACGGCATCGCTCCTCACGGTAGTTATGAACATGCTGAGAATGGCAGTCATATCAACCACGCTTTCAACTTCATTCGCCTTCTCCTCTACGCTGCGGAGGAAAGATTCGTCTATTATTATCTCTCCCCTTCTCCTCACTCCGGAAACTCTGCTCAGACTTCTTATCTTCTCCCCGATTTCCCGCACGGCATCGAGCACGTCCTTTGGCACCGGCTCTCCCCTTTCTCGCCTGTGGAGGATGTAGAGCGAAGATATTGCCCTGTATAGAGTGAGAATCTTATCATCAGCTTTCACGGGATCACCGCCGAGGGCGTTCCAGATCCTGTTTATCTCCCTGTACCTCTTCTCGAAATCCTGCTCTCTCCCCTCCTGATATATGCTGTACAGTGCGCCATAGAGCGCGTTCCTTTCCGCACGGGCTATTTGTGGGGCTTCGTCACACACCCTCCGGTAGTTCCTGCAGAACTCATCCATCTTTTTCTTGAGCATATCCCTGAGGATTTCCACCGAGAGGGCCGCGTTCTCCACATCCCATTCATCCACACTGTAATACTTCCTTAGAGTCTCCTTGAATATGTTGAATATGCCTACATAGTCAACGACGACGCCGAACCCCTTCTCCCCGTAGGGCCTGTTGGTTCGGGCGATCGCCTGCAGCAGGTTGTGCCCGTTCATTATCTTATCCAGGTACATGACCTCCAGGACTGGCACGTCGTAGCCCGTCAGGAGCATATCCGTTACTATGAGCAATCTCGGAGCGGAGTTCTCGTCCTTGAAATCCACCTCTATTTTCCTGTTCACCTCGTCCCATTTCATCCCGTATCGTGATTCCATCTCTCTGCGGTAGTCCTCTATCGCTTTAACCTTCTCGTGCGCGGGGTTGTAGGTCATCACGATCTCCGCGAAACTCTCTCCGTATTCCCCGTAAACCTCGGGATATTTCTTCTTGAGGTATTCCATTATCTGCCTCCTGTAGAGGACGCATGCCTCGCGGTCAACGGCCACCAGCATGCCCTTGTACCTCCTCTCCTTCAGTAGATCGTCCACAACACCCCTCGCAATCTTCCTTACCCTGCTCTCCCCCTTCATGAACTCTCTGGTTGGCCTGAGCCTCTTCTCTACCTTCTCCTCGTCCTCCTCGCGAATCAATTCCGCGACTGCCCTCCTCAGTTCCTCCCTGTCCAGGTGAATGCCCCGCTCCTTGGCGAAAGTGTATACGATGGGCACAGTGTATCCGTCTTTAACGCTTTCCCCGATGAAGTACCTGTCCAGTATGTCCCCGAATTCCCTGAATGTGTTCTTATCGCTCTTCAGAAGAGGGGTGCCGGTGAATGCGAAGAACTTTGCGTTTTTGAGTGCCCTTTTCATCCGCGCCGCCAGTATGCCGTACTGTGTCCTGTGTGCCTCGTCCACGAAAACCAGGATGTTCTCCCGGTTTACCACTTCCATCTTCTCTATCTCCTCCAGGTCAATTCCCCCCTTCTCCCTGAACTTGTGTATGAGGAGCACGAAGAAGCCCCGCTTCCCGCGCCCGGAGTCGAATTTCAATATTCTCTCCAGGTCCTTTATGCTCTCCACTCTATCCACGGTGATTTTGCCCCCGAAGTCAAAGCCGCTCAGAAACTCGTGGAACTGCTCCTCCAGTTCCAGGCGATCCATGACGAAGAACACCGTGGGCTTCTCCATGCGGGGGTCCATGTAGAGCCGGTAGGCGGCGAAGATCATGGTGAAGGTCTTTCCGCTCCCCTGCCAGTGCCAGACCACGCCTCCTCTCCTCTCACGAAGGGCCGCCTCTTCTATTTTCTTTACCGCTCTATACTGCATGAACCTGGGCATGATCTTGGTGATCCGCCCCTTGTGCTCGTGGATGAACACAAAATTTCGGATGATATCGAGGAGCGTAGCCGGGCTCAGGAGTTTCACCATGCCTTCCATCTCGTCGAACTCCCCGATTCCCCACTTTATCAGTTTTCTCTCTTCCCCGCTCCAGGGCATCGTGGCGTAAGCCCTCGCCTTGGAGCCGATGGCCACGTTCACCTGCACGAATCGAAAGAGTTCAGGCAGGGAGGATTCGTAATCCATTAGCTGCAGGTACGCGTCGTACCACGTCTGATTACCCACCGGGTTCTTGCACTCTATCACCGCTACGGGGATCCCGTTCACGAAGAGCACCACGTCCAGCCGTTTTTCCCTCCCGTCCGCCGTGGTGAACGTCACCTGGTTGCTCACCACCAGGCGGTTTTTCGCGGGATTCTCGTAATCGATTATCTTCACCGCCGTTACGCCCCTGCCCCTTATGTCCACGTTCACGAACCCCTCCTTCATCACGTTCAGCGTCTCTTTGTATCCTTCCATCCCCGCCTTACCTCTCAGGGCAAGCAGGATCTGGTTGAAAATCTCATCCCTCAACTCGATTCCCCTCTCCGCGGCGCTCCTCTCCAC